>NZ_JABEBY010000003.1:0-189454 GCF_046719765.1 Halonotius sp. F2-221B | reverse complement strand
AAATAACGCACCGAATCAGCTTCGCAAGGGGGTGGTGTGAGAAATTCCTTGACTTTCAAAAGTTATCTTAATCATTATATCAAGGCGACTACCCCCCCAACTGAACAGGTGTGGAAGTTCCCCCACTTCCCTTCCTTCGCAGTTTTCTACAGACACCAGCTATGGGTCTGTCTCCGGTTCCGTGGCCGTCGCAACTCCCACGACATAGCACCCAGTCAGCCACCGCTTTGCTGCGCAACAAATTATCGACTTTGATATTCTCGTCGATAGGTATTTGTATTCCTCCACCCAACGAATGAGTGTCGCCAGTTACCTAACGGCGACATTGACCCCCCTAGAACCCCGCTACCCCCACTGAACATGGTGGTAGCACTGCAATCTTATTGCAACCCCCCCTTTCGGTACACCGCTCGTGAGCGACCGCGTTTCGTGGCTCTCGCTCGCCGAGACAACTCTCAGTACTGAGTAGCATAGCTGTCGACGCTCCCGCTTCAGGCGGGTGTCGAAGCTACTGTTGGGGTGACAGCGGCGAAGCTACTGTCAGGGTGACAGCGGTCGTGAGGCAACCCCCGGTCGCGCGCCGAAGGCCAGTAGTGAGGCGAACGCCCACCTGTTCACTCGGTTAGTGGCAGCAACACACCGAACACAAACGGCGACAGCAACCCGATCAGGATCCCAAGCAGTTCAAGATCGAACAGCAGTGCGCGCTCCCAGTCAGGCACCGAGAGCCCGGACGCCGCCAGCCCCAACTCACCGAGGCCACCGATCGCAAACAGTGCGACCCCAAGCAGGAAGCCGCGTTTTGTGAGAACTGAGTAGTCCAGTTCACCGTATCGTCCAGCCATATCCGACTCTGGTGGCTGGAGCGATAAAATACGTTTCGTTGCCATGTTGTCAGCGTCAAACAATCCGCAGCCAGCGGGTCGGGTGGGAGGCGACGGTTGTCGTCAGTCGGCGCTCGCTGTCGCCGCACCGAGCGAGCCGGAGCCGACCGTACTGATCACGTTCTGGTTTGCAACAACCCACCGCAGCAGGAGGAACGCAAAGACGTACTTTGCGCCGACATCGAGCAGGCTGTAGGCCCACGAGGTCTGTGTCGTCGTCAACACGGCCAGGCCTTCGGAGCCGAGCGCCCAGAAGATCGGGTAGCCGAGCCACAGAACGACGGTCAGCGTTTTGAGCGTCCCGAAGATCTCGGCGGTGCCGGCCTCGCGTGCGTCGGCGGGCCACTCAACGAGCAGCACGTAGAGGACGGCCACGAAGAACGCACAGCTGAGCAGATACCAGAACCACCGCAGCAGCAGCGAGGAGGTGGTCAACGCGGCGGCCAGCCCGGTGATACACATCCCGATATCCATCACGACCGCGGTGAACAGCTTCGTGAGGTTCGTTCCTGCCAGCAACCCGAGGGCGATGAGGATCATCGGCGTCGACAGCGCCCACGTGAGATACCGGCCCCACATGATGAGCACCTCCTCGGAGCCGCCGCCGGGATACGGGACACTGATGACGCTTACGGTCAACCCCGAGACAAGGCCGGTGTAGCTGGAGATCGATACCAGCGGCACCATCATCGTCGCCACAAAGATCAGTTGCGCGCGCGAGTCGGCGACGTTGCGCCCCATATACACAAAGAGGAGAATCGCAACCCCGGCCAGCGCGATATTGATCCAAAACGAGGCCGACAGCGACGCGTTTCCGGCGATCTGTGTGAACAACTCGGCTTGGGTGAGATCAGCTGTCAATGCCACTGCCGGTGTCGAGGCTGCTGTTGGTATTGCCATAATCCGTCTGCACTATGACACGGTGTCTACTAAAATCAATTGGGCTATCGCCAATCATTTTATCACAATCGTTAGTTTTCGGCCCCGATTGTGCCGCGGTGATCGGATCGCTGGTGTCAGCATCTAGCGTAGCTATTTAGCCGTTCGACGCTAACCAACTGCCATGTCCGCACTGCGTGTGCTGGCGGTCTACAGCTCCGACGACCGAGACCGGCTAACCGACGCGCTTGCGGCCGCCGGCTGTGAGGTGCAGACCGTCGAGACTGCCACGACCGCCCTTGGGATGATCGGGACGGCATCCTTCGACTGTCTCATCAGCGAGTACGCCCTCCCGGGTGACGACGGGCTGGCCCTCCGGTCGGCTGTCCGCCAACTTGCCCCGGAGCTCCCGTTCATTCTGCTGACCGAGGTCGACGAAGGTGAGCTGCCGCTGTCGTTCGACACCGACGTTGACCGGTATGTCCACAAAAACGGTGCTGACACGCCCGAGCGACTGCTTGAGGCGTTGCCGGCGTCGACCGCTGGTGACGGTCAGCCACCACCACAGGATATCTCCGGCCACGAACCCGCGCCGACAGAGCTCCAGCGGGCGGTCGAGGCCGCCCCGATCGGCGTCAGCCTGACCGATCCCGACCTTGGGGATAACCCGCTTGTCTACGTCAACGAGACGTGGGAGGAGTTCACCGGCTACGACACCGAGGAGATGCTCGGCCGCAACCCACGTCTCCTGCAGGGGTTGGGCACCGATTCGGCGACAAAAGCGCGGCTCGCGGAGGCGATCGCCAACGAGGAGCCGACGACCGTTGAGCTGCGGAACTACCGCAAGGATGGCACGCCGTTTTGGAACGAGCTGACGATCGCTCCGATCTTCGACGAGAACGACGAGCTCGCCCACTACGTCGGCTTTCAGATCGATGTGACCGACCGCCGGGAGGCCATGGAGCTCGCCGAGGAGCGCGCCGAGAAACTCAGCCAGCACCGCCAAACGCTCCGCCGGCTCCTCGATCGGATCGATGGATTGCTCAGCGATGTCTCTGCCGTGCTCATCGACGCCACCGACCGCGAGGTGATCGAACACCAGGTCTGTGAGGCGGTCGCCGACGAGCCGGGGTACACCGCCGGCTGGATCGGCCGTGCTGACGGCGAGACGTTTACGATCGCCGCCAGCAGCGGCTGCTCTCCGCCGTCGTCGGTGCCACGCGCGGAGCTGGCTCCCCCGATCCGCGAAGCGATTGACGCCGACGAGCCACGACGGTGTTCGACCTGTGTCGACGGCGACCTGACGCCGGCGATGGCTGACGCCGAACGGCTGTTGGTCGTCCCGCTGTGTTACGGTGATCGCCGGTATGGGTTCCTCGGCGTCTATGCGACCGACGGCGACATGCTCGACGACCGCGAACAGACGATCATCGCCTCGCTCGCCAGAATGATCGCCAACGGGATTCACGCCGTCGAAACAACGCAGGTGCTGACGACCGACCAGGTCACCGAACTCCAGATCGATATCCGCGACCCCACCGTCTCGCTGTCACAGATCGCCGATACCCTCGGGACGCCGGTCGAACGCGTCGGGACAACACGGGCCGACGACGGGTGCCACGAATGGTATCTCGCCGCCGAATCCTGTACGGTGCCGACCGCCGAGCTGGAATCGCTGGCGTTTGTGACCGATGCCCGCACCGTTTCGGCGACCGATACCGATCGGACGATCGCGGTGACCGTCGAGACGACCGCGCCGGCCGCGCTGTTGGCCGACCATGGGGCGGTCGTGACCGGTATCACGGCGACGGCCGACGGGGCCGTCCTAACCGTTGAGACGCCACCGGATCGAAACGTGCGGTCGTTGCTGGAGCTGCTTGGCGAGCACTACGAGTGTGTGGATCTCCGGGCGCGTACCCAGCGTGATCGCCACACCCGCCAGCTCAACGAGTTTACCGCCGAGATCGACGAGCGACTCACCGACCGCCAACAGGAGGCCTTGGAGGCCGCCGCGCTCAACGGCTACTTCGAGTGGCCGCGGCCGGTCGACGGCTCGGAGATCGCCGACACGATGGATATCACCCGCCAGACGTTCCACCAACATCTCCGGGCTGCCCAGCGCAAGCTCGTCGACGCCTACGTTGACGCCGACGACGGGTAACGAACGTGTTGACTGTATCACCCCCGCAAGCCAGCGTCTTTTTACTATCCGGCCCGTAGCGGTATCTGTAGTCGTGGCGACATCGATCCTCACGGGTGACGACAGCCCGCTGATACGGGAGGCCACCCGCGCCGACCTGCTGTCGATCTACCGGATCGAAACGCAGGTCTTTGACCAGCCGTGGCCCTACCCTGTCTTCGAGGGGTTTCTCGACGAACCAAACTTTCTGGTCGCCGTAACAAACGGCTCGGTTGCGGGCTACGTCGTCGGCGACGTGACGCCGACCTACGGCCGTGATATCGGCCACATCAAGGATCTCGCCGTCCACCCGACAGCGCAGGGCAACGGGATCGGCCGTCGCCTCCTTCAGCGGGCGGTGCTGGGACTCACGGTCGAGGGTGTCGGCCGGATCAAACTTGAGGTTCGCAAACACAACACTCCCGCCCGAGAGCTGTACCGATCTGAGGGGTTCGAGCCGGTGACGTGTCTGTCGGGGTATTACGACGACGGCGAGGATGCGATCGTGTTGGCGAAACAGCCGGAGCGAACGAGCATCTTTGAGGGCTCGTAGCGCGACCGCCTCGCTGCACGGCCACGAGCAGTGCTGTTTTGCCGGTGTCGATGCTACACCACCCATGAGCTATCTGTGTCCGGTCTGTGCGGCCCCGTTCGGTGGCGGCGAGCCACTGGCCGATCACCTCGCTGTCACCGCGATCCTCCACGGCGGCGACCACGAGGCATGGTTGGACGACACTGTCACCGACTGGGACGGACTCTCGCGTGACACGCTTGGCGATCGCGTCGTCGACCACGCCGAAACGACCGACGACCACGAGCACGTTGGCGACCACAGCCATAGCGGCCCGAGCGAGCACAGCCATAGTGACCCTGAACCCGCGAGTGGCCTGCCAAACGGGATCGACAGCGAGGCGTCGGCACGCAACGCCGCCGACAGCACCCTTGATGCCGACGCCCAGGCGATCATCGAGGAGGCCCGCGAGCTCACCCGGGAGATGCAGGGCGACGACGAACAACAAGAGTCCTAACGCGGCAGTGACTTCCCCCGGTATGGAGACCGATGGCGTCTACGCCCCCGAGACGATCGACGCGGCCGAGGAAGCCTACGAATCGCTGGGCTCGACCGCCCAGATCGTCGTCAAGGAGACGGCGAAGGCGATGGAATTTGCGCCCGAGGAGTACGACGACCGTGTCACGAGCGACGTGATCGAAACCGCCCGCGACGCGCTGTTTGCCTCCCTGTTGGAGGTTCACCACGGCGACCGCGCGGCCTTCGAGTCGTGGTGTGACGATCACCCCGACTATAGTGTTGAAATGCTCGGCAGCGACGATGTTCCGTCAGTCGTCTGGCACCCAGTCCTGTTCGCCGAGACGGTCGTGGCGGCAACCTATCAGAACGAACCCGAGGCGGCCGCAGCGACGGTTCGGCGACGAGCGTTTGGCGAGCAGTACCGACCGGCCTTCGAGGCGACGGACGACGAGATGGAGTGACGGGACGCACCCAGAACAGCACCTTTATCAGTCGTTCAGGGCGAACTTTCGGTAGAACTACTCTGAGGAGGTCAATAGTGACACAAGAGACTACACAACCGGAGGTGAACATCGGACTCGTCGGCCACGTCGACCACGGGAAGACGACGCTCGTCGAAGCACTGAGCGGCTCGTGGACCGACCAGCACTCCGAGGAGATGAAACGCGGCATCTCGATTCGACTCGGCTATGCGGACACGACGTTCCGGCAGTGCCCGGGCGTCGAGGAACCTGACTGCTACACTGTCGATGAAGAGTGCCCCGACGGCGAGGCGAGCGAACCCCTGCGCACCGTCTCCTTTGTCGACGCGCCTGGTCACGAGACGCTGATGGCGACGATGCTCGCCGGCGCGTCGCTGATGGACGGCGCGGTGCTCGTCGTCTCGGCGACCGAGGATGTCCCACAGGCCCAGACTGAGGAACACCTGATGGCCCTCGACATAATCGGCATTGACAACATCGTCATCGCCCAGAACAAGCTCGATCTCGTTGACCGCGAGCGCGCGATGGAGAACTACGAGCAGATCCAGGAGTTCGTCGAGGGGACGGTCGCCGAGGACGCCCCGATCATCCCGATCAGTGCTCAACAGGAGACGAATCTCGACGTGCTGATCGGCGCGATCGAGGAGACGATCCCGACGCCGGATCGCAGCGACGACGACAACGCCGAGATGTTCGTCGCCCGGAGCTTCGATATCAACCGCCCGGGAACGACGTGGGACGGCCTCACCGGCGGCGTCGTCGGTGGCAGCCTCGTCAGTGGCGAGCTCTCGGTCGACGACGAGATCGAACTCCGCCCCGGCCGTGAGGTTGAGGAGGGCGGGCAAACCGAGTGGCAGCCGTTGACGACGACGATCCGATCGCTGCAGGCCGGCAACGGTTCCCCCGACTCTGTGGGGCCAGGCGGCCTCATCGGCGTCGGCACCGGTCTCGATCCGAGCCTCACGAAAGGTGACTCACTCGGCGGCCAGGTCGCCGGCGAGCCCGGCACGCTGCCGCCGACGCGGAACGGCTTCGAGATGGAGGTTGAGCTGCTGGATCGGGTCGTCGGCGAGAACGACGAGGTCGAGGCGATCTCGACGGGCGAGCCGCTGATGTTGACCGTCGGCACCGCGACCACGGTTGGTGCGGTGACCAGCGCCCGCGACGGCGAGTGTGAGGTCAACCTGAAACGACCGGTTTGTGCCCGTGACGGCGCGACCATCGCCATCAACCGCCGTGTCGGCGCGCGGTGGCGGCTGATCGGCATCGGCACGCTGCGGGCGTAGCATGGTTGTCGTCGGGCTGGATACCAACGCACTCATGATGCCGGTCGAATGTGATATCCGTGTGTTCGACGAACTCGACCGGCTGTTCGGCCCCGCCGCCGAGTTGGTTGTCCCGTCGGTAGTCCTCGACGAGCTTGATTCGCTCGCTGGCGGCCACAGCGAGGCCGCGACCGCCGCCAGCGTGGGAAAAGATCTTGCCGGTCGGTGTCGTGTCGTCGAAACGAACGTCTCATATGCTGACGACGCAATCGTTGAGCTAGCCACCGACGGCGAGCTCGATTACGTCGTCACGAACGACGCCCCACTGCGTGATCGCCTCCGATCCCATGGCGTTCACGTTGTCAGCAGACAGGGCGAAACCACCCTCGGGATACGATCACCATAATATGTACAAACGGGTACGACTCAAAGATACGGTCGAAGTGCCGCCGGAACAGCTGGCGGATGTGTCGCCACAGCGGGTCAAACGCCTGCTGCAGGACAAACTAGAGGGACGCATGGACGAGGATGTCGGCAGCGTCGTCAGCGTCATCGATGTTCACGAGATCGGCGAGGGCACCGTGTTGCCGAACCGCCCCGGCGTCTACTACGAGGCGGAGTTCGACGCCATCACGTTCGATCCCTCGATGCAGGAGGTCACCGACGGCACCGTCGTCGAGGTCGTCGAGTTCGGCGCGTTCGTCGGGATCGGCCCCGTCGACGGCCTGCTCCACGTCTCGCAGATCTCCGATGAGTATCTCGCTCACGACGCAGAGAACCAGCAGCTCGCCTCGACGGAATCCAGCGACACTCTCGGTGTCGACGACTCGGTACGCACGCGGATCGTCACGAAGAGTATCGACGAGCGCAACCCGCGGGACTCGAAGATCGGCCTGACGGCCAAACAGCCCGGCTTGGGCAAACACGAGTGGCTGGAGCAGGCCCGCAAACGGCGCGAGCAGGACGCACCGGCGGAGGGTGCCTAAATGGCGGCCGACCGGCTGGCCTGTCGGGAGTGTCACTTTGTCAACGAGGCCGACAGCCAAACCTGTGAGAACTGCGGGTCTTCCAGTCTCACGGAGGACTGGGCCGGCTACGTCATCGTTACCCACCCCGAGGAAAGCGAGATCGCCACCGAAATGAACGTCAGCAACCCCGGCAGCTACGCACTGAAGGTTCGGTAGTGTGCTTGAACTCCCCGAGACGCTCCGCGGCGAGCTGAAAGAGCCACTCGGCGAGATTTACACTGCTCCCGATGCGTTGTTGACTGCGGTCGACGACCACGCCGAGGCGACAGCTGCGTCCGATTCGTCGATAGCTGAGACGCGACTGCTGACCGTCGGCGACGTGGTGACCGCCACGCTCGCCGACGCGGGTCGTCAGCCGGATATCGCCGTTATCGACGGCCGCACCGAGCGCGAGCCCATCGATCCAGCCGTCGAAGCGACGCTGTCTGCGCTTGCGGGTCGCCGACTGTCGGTCACAAACCCGCCGGCGACGATCTCGGAGTCGTTGTTGACGACGCTCCGTGAGGCGGCGACAACCACGGAGCTTCCGCTCACGATCAGCGTCGACGGCGAGGAGGATCTGGCCGCGTTGCCGGCGATCCTCGCGTTACCCGCCGGTACCAGCGTTGTCTACGGTCAACCCGACGAGGGGATGGTACATGTTCCGGTTCGGCCGGCGGTTCGCACGACAGCCCGGGAGCTGCTTGCCGAGTTCGACGGCGACACCGACACCGCGCTCTCGATGCTGGACTAACGTTTGCTGGGGATCACACAGCCGCCATGGAGCTTGCTTTTTATACTCGCCCGGCTCATGTGAACGACCCACATACGCCGAATTCGGGCGGTATGGTAGCTCTTTGCAGGGTCTCCCCCACCGAAGTATTTATATCCCGGCCGGCAGAATGTAGAGGTACCAGAACGCCTCCGGCGCTGGTGGCATCGCACGACGAATGATCGGGAATTCTTATCCACGGTCGATCGCACAGTGGCTGGCCACTGCCATGGCCGGAGCAACAATGGTACCGAGGTTCAAATCATGAGTGTAGTAACTGAATACGACATCGACGAGCTTGACGAGGCGGACAACGTCGAGCTCACCGACGAACGACTCGAAAACGGCTCGAAAGGCAAACTGATCAAACTCGCTGGACAGCTCCGCGACCGGCGCAATGAGCTCAACCAGATGGCATCCGAGCGCGCCGACAAGCGCGACGAGCTCAACGCCAAGACACGCGAAAAGGTCGACGAGGCCCAGGAACACCGCGAAAAGCGCGACGAGCTCAACGAGGAAGTCCAGGAGCACAAGGACAAGCGAAACGAGCTCAACGCCAAGGCCAACGAACTGTTCGACGAGGTCGAGGAGATGAAGGAGGATCTCGAGCTCGACGAGGGCAAATCAATCGAGGAGCTCGAATCCGAGATCGAGGATCTGGAGTTCCAACAGCAGACCGAGGTGCTGTCCTCGGAGGACGAACAGGAGCTCATCGAGAAGATCGAGGCCAAACGCGAGGAGCTCGCCGAAAAGAAGGACAAAGTCGACAACAGCGGTGAACTCGACGAGCTCGTCGAGGAAGCCGAGGAAGTCCGCTCCGAGGCCTCCCAACACCACCAGAAGGTCACGGAACTCGCCGACAAGGCCCAAGAGCACCACAACCAGATGATCGAGGCCTACCGGGAGGCCGACGAGGTGCGCGATGAGGCCGACGAGATGCACGAGCTGTTCGTCGAGGCCCAGGAAGCGGCCGACCGCCACCACGAGGACTTCGTCCGCGTCCAGAAGCGGCTCCGCGAGCTGGACAAAGAGGAAGAAGAAGAGCGCAAAGACGAGCGTCAGGAGAAGATGGAAGAGGAGAAGCAGGAAGCCGAGGACATCTACCAGAAGTTCAAGGAAGGCGAAACCCTCGAAACCGAGGATCTGATGAAGCTCCAGAAGACGGGGCTGCTCTAAGTCGGCTGGTAGGCGGATTTGCTTTTGTTTGTGTCACCTCGATAGCCGCGCGGGAGCCGCGGGCGACCGACTGGCTTTTTACTCGCGCGTCTGCTTGGGTCGGCTGTGACGACGCTGGTCTGTTGTCTCGATCGGGACAGCACCGTGACGACAGCGACGGGGTTGACCCCGCCGGTTGTCGGCTGGGAGGCGGTGCGGTCGCTGGTGACCGATGTCGGGTTGGATGACCCCGAGGCAACGACCGTCAACTGTCTGCTGGAAGCTCTCCGAGTGACCCGCGATCTCAACGATTCCGGCACCGACGCGATCGTGGCGGTGGTGTCGCCCGGCCCGGCGGGATCGACCGCCCCCGACCGCGCGGTGGCCGACCAGATCGACGAACTCGCCGCCGACTACGATCTGACGGCGACGGTTGTCGTGACGGGCGCGACCGACGACGAGCGACTCCTGCCGGTGATCGAAAGCCGGCTGCAGGTCGATGGCGTCGACCGTGTTGTCGTCCGACAGGCTCGGGATATCGAGTCGACGTACTATCTGCTCAAACAGTTTCTTGCCGACGAGGAGTTGCGAACGACCGTGTTGGTACCGCTCGGGATTAGCCTGTTGTTGGTGCCAGCACTCTTGTTGTGGTTTTCACCCGCGGTCGCGCTTGCTGGGTTGGCGGCGCTTCTCGGTGGCGCGGTGTTGTACAAAGGACTGGGGATCGACGAATACGTTGGTCGGCTGCCCGAGGTGAGCCGGGAACTGCTGTACTCCGGGCAGATGTCGGTGGTGACCTACGTGACCGCCGCCGGGTTGACGATCGTCGGTCTCTTTTCCGGCGGGCTCGCGGTGACACCGCTGTCTGTGACGCCGGCCCCGTTGTCGGCGGCTGTCTTCCTCCACAGCAGCAGCCCGTGGCTAACGTTTGCCGGTGTCACCGCGGCTACGGGCCGGCTGCTCGATCGGCTGATCGCCGACGCCGCGTTGCCGACGGCGATGCTCAGCCTGCCGGCTGCCGTGTTGGCTATCGGGATCATCACCCGCGGCTTCACCGGCTATCTGTTGACGATCGGCATTCGTATCGGCCCACTTAATCTTGCGCCGATCCACCGGCTAGCCGTCTTTGTTGCTGTGGGGGTGCTTGTCAGCCTCCTGGGCGTCAGGGCGGCGGCCGCGCTTGAGGCGCAGACAGGCGAGTCGACGACGGAGTAGTGGCTCGCTGACGGAGTAGTGAGTCGATGACGAAGTAGTGAGTCGCTGAGGAGTGGTTAGTTATTCGCGCGGTACGCGCCGTGTTTGACGCCGATGGCGAGCGTGATGAGCCCGAAGATCGCCATCGAGGGCAGTACCATCATCATGATTGTCGAGGGAGCCATCGGGATCGGCGCGGCGATCAGCCCGCCGACGCCAAGTGCGACGATAGCAATGAACAGTCCAGCGGTCGTTCCGGTCGTAAACTCCATACCTTGGGTAGGGGATCCGGCGGCGTAAACGTAGCGGGATCGACCGTGTTACTCGTCTTTCGGGCGGATGATGTTGGCAAACGCCACCAGTCCACCAAGGAACCACCCCAGCGGCACCGACAGCGAGAGCCACATCAGCACGTAGCCAACCCCTTCGAGGGTAAACCGATCGCGGATGATGTCGTTGAGCCCGCCGACAAACAGGATCTCATCGAGGATCGTGATCGCCAGCTCCTCGCTCCACGGGAAGATGGTCTGTTGCAGCGTCTCGACGAACAGCGCGGCGACGACCGGCGGGAGGAACAGCGCGGTCATCGCGGCTGGATACGCCAACAGGACGCTCGTCGCTCGGCCGCCGATCCGGCTGAACAGCACTGCCAATCCAGCCGAGATTGTCGCGACAACGCTGGCGGCGACGACCGCAAGGAATCCCTCGGCGGCGAGACTAAACTGCCCGGCATCACCGAACTGAAAACTTGCGACCGCCGAGAGGACGCCCCAGACAACGATCGAGAGCAACACCGCGCCGATAATCCCAAGCCGGGTGGCCGCGCTATCGAGTTTGGCCGCGTAAAACCGGGTTCCGTAGCCGATCAGCAACAGCGGGTAGCCGATCAACACCAGCGGCAGGCCAAGCGCCGCCCATAGATAGTAGCCGGCCGTCTGGACGCCGGTCTCCGGCTTCCATTTTCCGAGGACGTGTCCGGGATCGAGCTGCCGCGGAAAGACGACCTCCATCCACGTTTCGTGGAGCCGCGTGAGGTCGATGCGGATCGCGCCGATCAACCCGGGTGACCGCTGTGCCATTGCTACCTACTGACCCGCGGGAGTATGTGAAGGTTGTGTTCTGTCAGTTGTTCCAGGGACCGAAGTCGGGATCGACCCGCCGGTCGGTGGTTTCGATGCTGTCGATCGTTTCGATCTCCGCGTCGGACAGCGACACCGACAGCGACGCCCAGTTGTCGCGGATGTGTTCCCCGCTCGTTGCCTTTGGGATCGCCGTGATCCCGTGGTGGCGCAGCCACGCGAGGCTGATCTGGGCTGGGCTCACGCCGTGGTCGTCGGCGATCGATTCGATCTCAGCGACATCGAAAACCTCGCCGCGAGCCAGCGGCGAGTAGGCGACGAGTTCAACGTCGTGGTCGGCACAGACCTCACGGAGCTCCTCCTGTTGGAGCAGCGGATGGATCTCGACCTGGTTGGCGAAGATCGGCGCGTCCGAGAGCTCGATCGCCTCGGCGAGCTGTTCGGGCTCGAAGTTGCTGACGCCGATCCGGTCGATCTTGCCTTGATCGTAGAGTTCGTTGAACGCGGCGAGGGTGTCCTCGGCGTCGTAGGTTCGGGACGGCCAGTGGACGTACAGCAGGTCGACACTGTCGACACCGAGACGATCGAGGCTCGCTTCCGCGGTTTCCAGCACGTCGTCGTACGCGAGGTTGTCGATCCAGATCTTGGTGGCGAGGAACACGTCCTCGCGGTCGACGGCGGCCTGCTCGATCCCGTTGCCGACGGCGTCCTCGTTGCCGTAGGCCTGGGCGGTGTCGATATGTCGGTAGCCGGTTTCGAGTGCGGTCGCAACCGACTCGGCGCAGGCCTCGGGGTCGCTGTTTTTCCACGTGCCGAGTCCCAGCATGGGCATCTCGTTGGTGGTCGGACAGTCGCCGCTAACGGGGAGTTCGTTTTGTGCCATCACCGGAGTATTGTCTCGTTGCCGAAAAGGCGTTGTGGTCAGCCGCTATTCGTGTCAGTTAGCTTGCTGGCTCAGTATTTCGGGTCGGCACCGGTGATCTCATAGAGTTCATCCATGATGCCATCTCGCACCGACTGCCAGGCCGGGAACCCCTTGGGACTTGCCGGATACCGAGCGTAATGCTCGGAGAGCTCTGATGCCTTCGAGCGAACCTTGGCGAGCTCCATGAGCTCACCCCAGTGACCGAAGGTATCGACCAGCGTCCGGAGCTTCAGCGACAGCGGCATCGACGCGGTGCCGGTGCCGGCTAAGGCGTCGGCGAGGTGTTGGCCCGGCACCGACGACACCATCTCGGTGATCTCTTGGACGCTGCTTGTCGTCCCCCAGATGTTGTAACAGTCGATGGCCGCGAAGTGTTTGCCGAAGCCGGTCATCACCTTGCGGTTGTACTCCCAGAGGTTGGCCTCGCTCACGTCGCCGTCGGCGATCGCCCCGATCGCCTGTTTGGTCGCCCAGTAGGCCGATTTCGCCGCCCCGGGGATGCCGCCGCCGGTTGTCGGGTTGACGTGGCCGGCGGCGTCGCCGACCGCCATGTAGCCGTCGGCGACCGCCGAATCGTACGGCCGGCGGGTCGGCAGTGCCGCCCCAAGCTTATCGCGGACGGTCGGCTCGACCAGATCCGGGCGATCCTCGACGGCCCGCTTGAGCTCCGGCACCATCTGCATCTCCGGTTGATCCATCTGGAAGCCCAGCCCGGCGTTGATCTCCGTCGCCGTGCGGGGGAAATACCAGAGATAGCCGAGCTCTTTGGTCGGTTTGAAGACGATGGCATCGTGCCATTCGACCGGTTCATCGACGTCGATGATCTCCCGATAGGCTGAACAGAACTGTGAGTACCGAACGTTGGTGTCGAAGTAGCTCCCGTCGAAGTCGGTTTTTTCTTGGAGAATTGACAGCGCGCCAGCGGCATCGATGACGACCTCGGCATCGTAGCTGACAGGCTCGCCCTTGCGGGTGCCGACGACACCGGTGACGGTTCCGTCGTCAGTCTGTTGTACGTCTTGGACGACCGTGTCGTAGTGGATCTCGCTGCCGACGCGGGCGGCTTCCTCTAAGAGGACCTCGCCGTAGCGTTTTCGATCGAGTACCGCGCCAGGTTCGCCGAATTCGATCTCGATATCCTCGCCGTCGGCGGGATTTTCGAAGACCGCTCGGCTGATCTCTCGGTTGGTAAACGACTCGTCTTTGAGGTAGTCGAGATCGATTACATCGGGGAACGTGCTTTTCCCCTTGATCGCGTCGCCGCAGGCGATGTGGCCGGCGTCGGCCTCGGATTTCCGCTCTACGATCACGACATCGAGCCCCTCGGTGGCGGCCGTCGCCGCGGCGAAGGCCCCGGCGGTACCGCCACCGACGACCACGATATCGTAGGCGTCGGAGGACATACACCTGCTATCAGGGTGCCGAGTAAAAAAGTGCGTCATCCGCGCCGGCCACTCGGGACCGAAACCAGTTACCCGCCGGCACCAACCTCGCTGCGAGCCTCGACCGGTGAACACAACCGCGTTCCTTTCGGCCACCAACTATCAGTATTCTTTCATCGGAGTTTTAATACTAACCGTGTATCCTCAACACATGTATTCACGACGACAGGCGATCGCCGCCACCGGGCTTGGCATCGCCGCGCTCAGCGGCTGTACGGATCTCACCGAGTTTGCGACCGGGAGCGGGCCACTCACAGAAACAGCACAGCCGGCAGCGATCGCCGAACAGACACTCAGCGAGACAGGGTACTCGCTCGCCACCCGGGATACCCTCGAAATCAACGAGGAGGTCGAGGTCGGTGGGGAAACACGCCGGATTGAGATCACAAATCAGATCGCCACCTACGAGCGACCGGTCGACCTCGCGGCGGCGGCGCTCGGTGATTCGACATCGTCCGGTTCGGTTGACGCTGATGACACTGATGACGGGGATCTCCCGGATGATGTCGATCCCGAAGATATCCCGGACGACGTCGACGAGGAGGATCTTCCGGACGATGTCGATCCCGACAGCCTCCCGAACGCTATCGGGGGGGAACAATCGGTGACGGCGGCTCATTCGATAGCCAACACCGAGGGGACACCACCCCAGCAGCTTGTGGGCACTGACTCGGCGAACAGCGTCTTTGTTGTCGTGACCACGCCTGGGTTTGAGTTTCTGGGGCAGTCATTGAACCCGCTTGGCCAGCTCGACAACAAGGCCTTAGCCACCGAGTTGGCCGGCCAGGTGGGACAGCTCTCTGTCGGCAGCGAGCAGTCAACGACGACACGAGATGTGCTCGGCTCCGAGACAACCGTTTCGACGTTTGCTGGAACCCTCAGTCAGAGCGGTGCTGAGATCGATGTCGGGATCGTCGTCACCGCGGTAACCAACGAGGGTGATTACGTGATCGGATTTGGCGCGTACCCACAGCTGCTTGCGGAAACGGAGTCAGCCAACGTCTCAGCGCTGCTGGATGGGCTTGAACATCCGGTGTCGGCGGAGTAATCAGTCCCATGTCACCCACAGCAGGAACGCCAAGGCGACCGACTGGAAGACGTGGATGACGATGTTGGCCTGCCAGGCCAGCGGCGGCATGTCGGTCGCAAACCACGAGGCGAGCACTGGGTGAAACAGGTAGAAGTACAGCGACAGCAGGTTCTGGGCGAGCAACACGATCCCGAAGATCGCCAGGCCGAGCCCGTGTTTCGAGGCGAACGCCCGATAGTTGCGCAGCCAGATCCCTGTCAGGACGAGCAGCATCCCCGCGTTCAACGCGACGCTCACCCGGGCGATGTCGACTAATCCGATCATCGGTACGGTCTCCTGTGGTGTGTCGTCATCATACTGATAGCTCCTCGGCGATCTCCTCGATCAGCTCCCAGTTGTGCTGGGCCGTCTCGGTCGGTGAGTACACTGCCCCGTAGTCGTCGCCGGTTTTCGTGATGATCCCGTGTTCCAACAGCACGTCCAGATGATGGCGAACCGTCGAGTAGTCGAGATCCAGCGTCTCGGCGAGTTGGTTGGCGTTCCGTGGCCGGTCGTCGATCGCCCGGAGGATACGGATCCGGTTTGGCCCCCCGCGGGTGCCGGTCAACACGTACCACAGAACAGCCTCCATACCTCCCGTGTTGGCTGCAACCGGCCTAAAGATGTTGTTCTTTCGACAGCAGTGTCACCTACGCGGCCAACAGGGTGTCTCGACGCCCGGTCGCTACTCGGCGTCAACGACGACTTCGAGATCGAAGGGCGCGTCAGCGGGAGCCTCGTCGGGCGCGAGGTAGCCGACCGCAAAGCCGGTGTAGACGACGCCGGCCTCCGGCGTGAGATCGAACTCGGCGACGACATCGCCGTCGTTGTTTTCGGTCGCCGGGCGAACCTCGAGGGTGTATTCGCCGCCGGCGACGGTCGTCGACCCCGCCGCGCCGAACGTCACATCCTCAAACAGCGGGTCGCCGCCGACGGTTACGTCGACGTTCGGAGCGTCCGGTGCGGCGTGGACGAGCCGAACCCGGGCGTCCTCGCCGGGATCGGAGACGTCGTCCTCGTAGACCTCGACGCCGAAGGCCTCGTTCTCCTCGGCGAGTTCGCCGAGGGCAGCGATGGTGAACTCCCCGGCGGGAACCTCGAGTTCCTGATCGTAGACGACGGTGTCCATGTCGCCGGCGGCGGTGATCATTACCTGGTAGGTACCCGACTGAACCTCGAGGTAGTCGCTGACCGTCTGGTAGGGCACGTCTTCGAGGATCGCGTCGCCGTCGACGTAGACATCGACGTTCGGTGCATCCGGCGAGAGGTGGGCGACCCGGATGCTCGCGTCGGGTTCGCTCTCCTCATCGCTGTTGGATTCCTCCTCGCTCATCTCCTCATCGCTTCCGTCGCCGGATTCCTCGCCGTCGTCGCCACCGCCGCCACCGCCGCCTCCGGCGCAGCCAGCGAGGGTGCCGATCAGTGCGAGACCACCAGCGGATTTCAGTACCGTTCGTCGGTTGTGTGCTGACATCGTCGGGTCGACCAACGACTGGCTTCAACATGAATCATTTCCGATATTTCTCCGGGGTCACACCGGGGTGGGGCCGGAGTCTTTCCCAAATTCGACCGGAATCGTTGCTGGCACAGGGGTACTGTTCAGATTAGTGCGATTGGATTGCGAATACCTCGAAAGCCCCCGGCGTCTCGCCTCCCGGGACTCGCTGTGCTCCTCGTCGTTCGCGTTGCTCACTCCTGCGGTGCTTGCGTCGTCCGGGTTCGACGAGACGCCGGCCCCTTTCAATCCTACCCGGGTCGGTGGGTCAGGCAGCTGCAGCCGGGCGGGACTGAAAGGGGCGACTCGCTGGCGGAAGGCGGGCGACGCAAGTACTGCAGGAGTGAACGAAGTGAGCGACGAAGCACGCAGCGAGCCCCCCGACGCCAGCGAGTCGGGGCTTTCGAGAGGGTTTCAGTTTCGCCGACTTATCTGAACATGACCGGCACAGGACGGAGAAAGCACTTAGCTGTCGATTGTGAAGCGGTGTGGTATGAGGCGACGGTCGGTTCTCCTCTCGGTTGCTGTCGTGGTTCCGCTCTCGGGCTGTTCGCGTGCCGAGAGCGGCAATATCCAGATCGCAAACCAGACCGACCAAACGGTGTGGAAGACGATCACTGTTCGGCGCGAGGGCGGACTCCTTTCGGATGCAGCAACGGTGTATGACCGCCGGACGAAAACGCCGCCGACGGCGGGCTATCGGTCGACGCTTACCGATGTCGCACCGCCGGGCAGATACGAGGTCACGGTCAAATTCGAGGCGACAGACACAGCACAGGAAAGCGGCACTCAGACGACGCAGTGGTCGCCAACGGGCGAGCCGAGTGAGTCCCTGATTGTCACTCTAACTCCGGATTTCAGCATCGAATTTCACACCCAGTGAGCGGGCGGTCAGTAGAACTCCCGCACCAGATCAGTAGAACTCTCTGACGAGATCCGTCGCGTCCTCGGGCGCACCATCCGGAATCTCGGCCATATTTTCGGTGAGACCGTGTTCCGCGCCGTAGGCGTTGGCCTGTTCGTTCTGGTAGAGCACGCCCTGATACTCGTTTTCGGCGTCGAGGATCACATCTTGGGCGGCCTCCAGATCGGTCGGATCGTGGTCAGTTTCGCCGACATCGACCAACTCGTCGCGGAAGTAGTCGTAGGTGTCGACGTCGTTGAACGTCACACACGGGCTGAAGACGTTGACAAAGCCGAAGCCGTCGTGTTCGATCGCCTCCTGGACGATCTCGGTGTGTCGCATCGCATCCGAGGAGAAGGATTGGGCGATGAACGTCGCGCCCGCCGACAGCGCGAGCGCGAGCGGGTTGACCGGCGGCTGTTTCGGGCCCTCCGGCGTGGTGGAGGTTTCGAAGTCCTCACGCGAGGTCGGCGAGGCCTGGCCCTTCGTCAGCCCGTAGATCCGGTTGTCCATGACGACGTAGGTCATATCGACGTTCCGGCGAACGGCGTGGATGAAGTGGCCAACGCCGATCGAGTAGCCGTCGCCATCGCCGCCGGCGGCCATCACTTCGAGGTCGGGGTTGGCCATCTTGACGCCGGCCGCCAGCGGCAGCGCGCGGCCGTGGACGCCGTGGAGCGCGTAGCTGTGCATGTACGTCCCGATCTTGCCGGAACAGCCGATGCCGGCGACGACGAAGGTGTTGTCGGGGTCGTTGCCGGTGTTGGCGAGTGCTTTCATCATCCCGTTCATCGTCCCGAAGTCACCGCAGCCGGGACACCAGGTCGGTTGTTTGTCGGATTTGAAGTCGGTGAAACGTACGTCTGAGCTCATTGTGGTACCTCCGGGGCGTCGGCGAGTGCCCCACTGATCCGCTCGGCGAGTTCGTCCGCCGTAAAGCGGACGCCGTTGTACTTGTTGATGCGGTCGACGCGGGCGAGGGCGTCGCGTTCGAGCAGGTCGGCAAACTGGCCGTTGTTGTTGCATTCGACGACGAACACATCCTCGGCGTCGTTGATGGCGTCGCTGAGATCCGGCCGCGGGAAGATGTACGGCACCGAGATGAACCGCACGTCGATCCCGTCGTCGGCGAGCATGTCGATGGCCTCGACCATCGCACCCTCGTTGGAGCCCCACGAGACGATCAGTGTATTGGCGTCGGCGTCGCCGAACTCTCGGGGCTCCCAATCCTCGCGCTCTTTGGCCGTCTCGACCTTCCGGTCGCGCTTGTCGACCTGTTTGATCCGCATGTCGGTGTCCTCAGTGCGCCGACCCAACTCGTCGTGTTCGAGGCCGGTCGTCATATGTGCCCCGTCGGCGGTTCCGGGGATCGCCCGCGGGCTGATCCCATCATCGGTGAGCGCGTGGGGCTGGAACTGGCCCTTTTCGTTCTGCCATTCGGCGAGGCCGTCCTCGTCGACGAGCTTTCCGCGGTCGATCTCGACCGCGTCCATATCGAAGGCGTCGGGCTCGAACGTCTGCTCGGTCACTGCCAAGGAGAGGTCGGCGGTGAGATACACCGGCAACTGGTATTTCTCGGCGAGGTTGAACGCCTCGACCGTCTTCCAGAAGCATTCGTCGATCGTTGTCGGCGCGAGCACGAAGCGGGGGATCTCGCCGTGACCACCGTACAGCATCGCGTTGAGATCGCCCTGCTCCTGTTTGGTCGGCATCCCCGTCGAGGGCCCCGACCGCATCACATTACAGATAACGAGTGGCGTTTCGGTCGTCGCCACAAGTCCAAAGGTTTCGGCCATGAGGTCGATGCCGGGCCCGGAGGTCGCGGTCATCGATCGCGCGCCAGCGCGGGCCGCCCCCAGCGCCATGTTGATCGCCGAGAGCTCGTCTTCGGCCTGCACGACGTGGCCGCCGTACTGCTCGATCCGCCCCTTGAGATACTCCATCACGTCGGTCGCGGGCGTGATCGGATAGCCGGCGTAGTAGCGACAGCCGGCGGCGATCGCACCCATCCCGATGGCCTCGTCGCCGTTCAGGAGGACGTAGTCGTTGTCGGTCGTCTCGAGATCATACTCGAACTCGTGGTCGTGGTTCTCCTCGACGTAGGACTGGCCCTTCCGGGCGGCCTCCTTGTTGTTGTCGACGAGCTTCTGGCCTTTCGCGCCGAACCGCTTTTCGAGGGCGCTGTCGAGGTTTTCGATCGGGAACCCGGTGACCGCACAGGCCGCCCCCAGCGCGACAACGTTGCGCATGATCGCGCCGCCGGCCTCCTCGGCCAGTCGCTTGAGGGGGACATCGAGGCCGATGACGCCGTCGGGGATCGGCGCGTCCTGCATGGTGGTGCGCTCGCCGTCGTAGATGATCACCGAGCCGTCGTGGAGCTCATCGCGGTTCTCCTCGATGGTTCGCGGTGTGAGTGCGATCAGCACGTCGAGGCGGTTGACGACACTCTGCACCCGGTCGACCGACGTGCGGATCTTATACGCCGTGTATCCGCCGCGGATACGTGAGGCGAAATCCTTCGAGGTGAACACGTGGCGGCCGGCCCGCGAGAGCGCCTGCGCGAAGATCTTCCCCGTAGAGTCGATGCCGTCGCCGGCCTCCCCGCCGACAGCCCAGTTGAAATCCGCAGCCATTGGTAGTGTCCGCCCTACTTCACCGCAAATCAAAAGACTTCTGAAACACCACCCGCTGAACCGGCAGTATCCCGGGGTTCTGTTCGGATATCTACAAACGAAGATGATGTTTTTAACCGTTTGTGGTTGCACGCGTCGGCGATCGTGGTGTCCCTGCGCGCGACGATGTGGTGTCCCTGCGCGCGACGATGTGGTGTCCCTGCGTGTGATCGTTGTCACCACGCGATCGCCACCGACACGCGGTCGCCGCTCGGAGCAAAGAGCCTTTGGCGTCGCTCCCAAAGGAAGCGTATGGATGCGACGGTGACGGTCACAGATGTGACCGCAGTCGGCCCCGAGACGGTCGCCATCGAGTTCGAACGCCCCGACGGGTTCAGCGCCCAGCCGGGACAGTTCGTCAAGCTGCTGGCGACCGTCGACGGCGAGGAGGACGCCCGATTTTACACGCTCTCCTCGCCCGACGTGGTCGACACCTTTGAGATCACCGTCGAGATCGATCCCGCCGAGAGCGGCCCGTTCAGCGAGCAGCTCGCCGCCCTCTCGGCCGGCGACACCATCGAGATGAGCGGCCCGTTCGGATCGGACTACTACGAGGGTGAAGACCGTGTTGTCGTGTTGGCTGGCGGCCCCGGCATCGGCCCGGCCGTCGGCATCGGTGAGCGCGCCGTCGCCGACGGCAACGCGGCACACCTCGTCTACCGCGCTGAAACACCGGTTCACGAAACGCGGCTTGAACGGCTTTCGGAGGACGGTGCGACGGTCACGATCACGACCGACGAGGAGTTTGCCGCCGCCGTCGACGAGGTGATCACGGCCGACGAAACCGAACAGGTGTTTGTCTACGGCTTCGACGAGTTTGTGACCACGGCGACCGACGCGATCGACGCTGCCGGCGGCGACGCAGCTGCCGCCAAGGTCGAAAACTTCGGTTAGTCGCCGCTGTTAATTGCCATCCCCGTTCCGCCGTCCCGGGGATGGGTGTCGGTGCCGACCCGCGGGAGCCGCAGTGTGATCCGGGTGCCGGGGTCGGCGTCGTCGATGCGGATATCCCCGCCGAGCAGCGACATCGCCCAGTAGACCAGCCACAGGCCAAGCCCCGTCCCGTGTTGCAGCGGCGTCTCCTCGCCGGTTTCGATCGCCTGCCGCTCGTGTTCGGGGATCCCCGGGCCGTTGTCCGTGATGACGACCTCGACAGCCTGCTCGCCGTCGCGTGTGACCGTCTCGGTGGTTAGCTTCACCTCCGGTGTCGACCGGTCGTTGTGGACGACCGCGTTGCTGACCAGCTCCGAGAGCGCCATCTTCAGCCGCACGTCGGCGTTGACGTACAGCGACTCCTCGGGGGCGTCGACGACGACCCGCGCCTCTGGGTGGCGATCCTCGAACTCTCTGGCGACCCGCATGAGCAACGCCTGCACGTCGCAGGCGGTCGTTGTCGACCGCCCCTGATCGAACAGCGACCGGACGGTGACGGCCTTCTCGCTGAGCTCTTCGAGGTTCGATACCCGGCGTTCGATCCCCTCGACGTGGCGTTTGAGCTCGTCGTTGTCCTCGTCGAGCTCGTTTTCGAGCATCGTCGCGTTGCCGTCGATCACGTTCAGCGCGTTTCGGAGGTTGTGGCGCAACACCCGGTTGAGCACGTCAAGCTGTTGGTCGCGTTCCTTCCGGGTTGTGATATCCTGGAGTGCCAGCTCGAAGACCGGGCCGTCGTCGGTTTCGGTGACGATGCCGGAGACCTCCCCCCAGATCTGCGTGCCGTCGACGGTCTCGAACTGGAGTTCGACGTTGTCGACGGTGCCCTCCTCCAGCAGGCGGTCGCTGAACGCCTTTCGATCCGCGGCGTCGGCGTAGATGTCGCTGACCGGTCGGTTCTCGAAGTAGTTCTTTGAGTCGGCTCCAAGAATCTCCACCAGTCCCTGATTGACGAGTTTGAACTCGCCGTCGGCTCCCGGCGTTGTTCGATACACACCGATCGGGAGGTTCTCGACGAGTCGCTCATACCGCTGGAGCGTCTCCTCTCTGTGTTTTTGCTCGCTGATATCGACGTACAGATGGATGTATTCGGCGGCCTGCTCGCCGTCAACGGGGACGCCGTGGAACAGGAACGTCCCGGTACCGCCGACGGTCTCACAGGCCGTTTCGGTGGTGATCCGGCGGTTGCTCTCGTCGGTGTTGATCGGGCGGTTGTGGCCTGATGCTCCCGTGTCGGCATCGGCAAGGTCGGCGGCGACCGTCGTCTTCGGTGGTTCCTCGATGTCGCCGAACGTTCGGTCGAACTCGCTGTTGCTGGCGATGATCCGTTCGGTACCGTTGTCGACGACGGTGTTGGCGATCGGCTCGGGGATGGCGTTGAAGACCGCCTCAAACCGGTTGCGCTGCTCCCGGAGCTGGCGCTCGACGAGCTTGTTGCGACAGGCCTCCGCAAGCTTCTCGTTGAGCGGTGTCAACGCCGACCGCGTCGCGGTGTCGACCGCCCCACCCTGTTTGCCGATGACAAGCACGCCGAACTCCGGCAGCGAAAACAGATAGTAGTGGGTGCCGGCGGTTGGCTCCGCGTGCAGTGGAAGCTCATCGGTCGAGACCTCCGCAAGCCGGTCGATCGCGGTCGACAGCAGGTCGTTGCTTGTCGGATCCGCGGGGATCGTCGCTGTCGGCTCATAGCCGTCGGCTGTCGCCCGGAAGATGCCGCCAACCGAGCAGTTGAGCTTCCGGAGATAGCCCGCCAACGCGGCGTCGGCGGTATCGGTGAGCGTCTCCTTGCCGCCGATCGAGAGGGCGATCTCATAGAGGGCTTGCACCCGCTGGTGGCGCTCAGGCATCGTCGCTCACCGCCGCGACAACCGCTGTTTTGTTGTAGTAGTCGAGATGCCCCGTCCCGTCGTTGGCGATCTCGCCGATTGTGAGCGCGCCGACCATCGGCAGCGCGTCGGTGTCGATCGCACTGATCTCCCGGTCGAAGCTGTCTTGCAGATACAGCTGTCGGGAGATACAGTCGAAGACACAGAGCGTCCCCGCATCTTCGGCGACCGTCTCATCGTCGAGTGCGGTGTCGGCCGCCTGCTCGGCGGCACCGATCAGCGTATCGGGCTCCCCGGAGAGAACGGTCACAAACTCACCCTCCGGCACGGGGCCGAAACAGCTGATCGCCGCGCCGTCGAGGTCGAAGGGGTCGCGGACGATCGGCTCGCCGTCCAGCCGGCTGATGCCGAACGGGTGGGCGGTGGCGGTCTCGAAAAACGAGTCCCGTTGCACCGTCGTCTCGGTGTTGGTTTCGATCGCGTCGTGGTATACGTCGAAGGCCGGCTCACCGTCAAGCTCGCGGATCGTGCCGCCGTCGGCGTCGGTGACACGGAAGGGGCCGGCGAGCTCCTCCCAACCGTGTCGAACCCCGATCCCCATCGCCTGATCGACGACCGCCATCACCGCCGCATCCTCGATGACGCCGTCGGCGGTGAACAGCGAGGGCCCGTCGTCGTCAAGCCGGCCGGCACCGCCGCCGACAACGCTGAGCCCGACGCTGTAGGTGCGGAACAGCGCGTCGATCAGCGATTCCACCCCATCGGGGTCGGCGTAGGCGTCGACAAAGACGAACGCCGCCTCGGAGCCGTTGGCCGGCAGCGAGGCGTCGGGATCGCTCAGCTCGGAGACAACCGTGATCGTTGGCTCGCTCGGCAGGCCGATCGCCAAGAGGCCGGCGTCGTGTCGCTCGCCGTCGGCGATCACCTGTGGAAAGACCCCGCCACAGACCGGCACCGACACCGACTGCAGCGTTGTTTCAAACCCCTCGTTTGTCACATCGACAGACGGTGTCGCCAACAGCACCAGCCCCGCAACATCCTCACGTGATCCGAGCGTGGTAAGCTCGGATCGAAGCGCCTCACCTGTCGCCGAGCTGTAGACCCACTTCATTAATTATTGATGCTTATTAGTTATTATATTAAGATCTTGCGACACCTGTTGATAGATGTATAGGTTGGCTTCGGCCGGTCGCCGACCCGATTCAGATCGGTCGAAATCGGGTGGGTAGATTTATCATGGATAATCAACTGAAATCAGACACCAATGGCTGATCCTGATGTCGAACTCGAAGCCAGACTCGCCGAACAGGACTCCTTCGAACCGCCCGCTTCGTTCGTCGAGCAGGCGAACGTCACCGACCCCGATATCTACGACGAGTTTGCGGCCAACTGGCCGGACTGCTGGACAGCAGCGGCCGACATGCTGGAGTGGGACACCGAATATACCGAGATCCTCGACGACAGCAACCCGCCGTTCTACGAGTGGTTTGCCGACGGCGAGCTGAACGCTGCCGCCAACTGTCTCGACCGCCATCTCGACGAGCGCGGCGACGAGGCCGCCATCGAGTGGGTCGGCGAACCGACCGACGAGGCAAACCGCACCTACACCTATCGGGAGCTTCATGACGAGGTCAACGCCTTTGCCGCCGCCCTCCGCGCCCAGGGCGTTGAGGAAGACGACATCGTCACGCTGTATATGCCGATGATCCCCGAGTTGCCGATCGCCATGCTGGCGTGTGCCCGGATCGGCGCGCCCCACTCCGTTGTCTTCGCGGGCTTTTCGGCCGATGCTCTGGCGACGCGGATGAACGCCGCCGACTCCGAACAGCTGATCACCTGTGACGGCTACTACCGCCGCGGCGATCCGCTGAACCACTTCGAGAAAGCAACCGAGGGACTGGCCGGCGTCGACCACGACACCGACACGATCGTCGTCAACCGCCTCCCCGACGATGATAGCTTCGATCACGATCTTTCGGGCCACGACACCTACGCCGACCTCGTCGCCGCCCACGACGACGAGACGGTTGACCCCGTTTCCCGCAGCGCGGAGGATATGCTGTTCCTGATGTACACTTCCGGAACGACCGGCCAGCCGAAGGGGGTCAAACACACGACAGGTGGTTACCTCTCGTGGGCGACGTGGACCTCGCATGCGGTGCTCGACATCAAACCCGCGGATACCTATTTCTGTGCGGCCGATATCGGCTGGATCACCGGCCACTCCTACATCGTCTACGGGCCGCTCGCCTTGGGCACGACGACGATGATGTACGAGGGGACGCCGGATTATCCCGACCGCCACCGCCTCTGGGAGATCATTGAGGAGTACGAAGCCAACCAGCTGTACACCGCGCCGACGGCGATCCGCTCGTTCATGAAGTGGGGCACGGAGTACCCTGACGCCCACGACCTTTCGAGTCTCCGGCTGCTCGGCACCGTCGGCGAGCCGATCAACCCACGCGCGTGGAAATGGTACTATCAACACATCGGCGACGAGTCCTGCCCCGTCGTCGACACTTGGTGGCAGACCGAGACCGGCGGGATGATGCTGACGACGCTGCCGGCGATCGGTGAGATGAAACCCGGTTCCGCGGGGCCGCCGCTGCCGGGGGTCAGCGCGGACATCGTCGACGTTCGCGGTAGCCCGGTCGGGGCTGGTGAGGCCGGCTATCTCGTCGTCAACAAACCGTGGCCCGGCATGCTGCGCACGCTGTACAACAACGACGACCGCTTTATCAACGAGTACTGGCGGGAATACTCACAGGTCGACAGCGACGAGTCGGCCGACTGGGTATACTTCCCCGAGGACGGCGCGAAACTCGACGAGGATGGCTACTTCACCGTCCTTGGCCGTGTCGACGACGTGCTCAACGTGTCGGGCCACCGCCTCGGCACGATGGAGATCGAATCCGCGATCGTCGGCGTCGAGGGTGTCGCCGAGGCCGCCGTCGTCGGCGGCGACCACGAGATCAAAGGCGAGGCGGTGTACGCCTACGTCATCACCGAGGACGGCTACGAGGAGGACGACACGCTCCGCGATCGGATCATTGAGGGTGTCGAAGACGCCATCGGCCCGATCGCCCGCCCCGAGAAGGTTGTCTTCACGCCGGAGCTCCCGAAAACCCGCTCGGGGAAGATCATGCGCCGCCTCTTGGAAAACATCGCCAACGACGACGAGCTTGGTGATACGAGCACGCTCCGCAATCCCGAGATCGTCGACGACATCCAGACGGCCGCACGCGGCGACGACTAACTCGCGGGCTGCGGCGACGACTGAGTCGGTGCTGCTACCGCCAGCTACTCGCCTTTTCGCTTGACGAACTCGAAGCCGTTGTCGTCGGGATCGCCGGTCGACAGCTCGTTGCCCTCAAGCGGCTTGGTCGTCCCGCCCATCCCGTCAGGATCGGCCTCGGCGGCGTTTTCGACGATCTTCTCGGCGTTCTGTAGATCGGCGACACCACCCATCCCGAGGACGGTGTCGTCGTCCCCGTCGTCCGCCCCACCTGCCGCGTCGGTGAGGACGAGGCTGTCGGCGATCTCCTGGTACGCCGTTGCCGCCGGGCTGTCGGGGTCGAACAAACAGACCGGTTCGCTCATATCCTGGGCGGCGGCGACCGTTCCATCCTCCGGGACGACGCCGACCAGATCGGTTTCGAGAAACGTCGCCAACCGCTCGGGCGGCGGCGCGCGCCCGGAGCCCGCCCGGACGAAGACGACGCCCATCACCTCGCCGTTGACGCGACCGGCGAGCTCGATGGTCTTCTTGGCGTCGCGGATCGCGGCAACCCGGGGTGTCGAGACGATCAGCACCTCATCGGCCAGCCGGAGCGGGTAGATCGTTTCGGGGCTGACGCCGGCTGCGGTATCAAGCAGGACAAAGTCGTAGGCCGGCCGGAGGCTGCGGATCACCGGCGCGAGGGCAGCGACGTTGATCGCGTTGAACCCGGCCAGTTCAGTGCCGGAGGGCAACACGTGCATCCGGTCGTCGATCGGATACAGAGCCTCGGTTGTTGGCGCGGTTCCGGATAACACGTCGTGGAGGGTGCGGTCGGGCTCAAACTGCAGGAAATCGATGATGTTCGCCATCGCAAGATCGAGTTCGACGACGGCGACAGTTTGGCCGGTCTGGGCCAACGCGACCCCGAGATTGATCGCGGTCGTCGTCTTGCCGACCCCGCCTTTTGCGCCTGCGACTGCGATGACTCTCCCCTCACCCATAGTCGCCTTTCACACCGACACCGGTATAAATCATGTCATTAATATGTTGGCTATCGGGATCGTCCACCGGTCGCCGCGACCAACAAGCGTAAACCGGCGGTATCGGAACACACGCCCACCCGATGGCGTTCGATAGCCTGCCGGTCGTGGCCCTCCTTCGTGTGAGCGCGCTGGTGAGCCTGCTGGCCGTCTTCGCTCACATCCTCCGGTATCGATCGACCCCGGTCGCCCGACCTGTTGTCCTCCTGGTGGGTTCTCAGACGCTCTGGGCAACGCTCGTGTTGGGGCCGTCGATCCTCGGTGTTGACGCCTCGCTCCCCGTTTTCGGCAGCGACCTTCGCGGGCTGGCGATCACCGCCGCCGCCGTCGCCGGCCCGATCCTGTGGCTGCGATATACCCTCGCGTTTACCGGCCGCAGCGAGCTGGTGACCCGCCGCCGGGAGCTGCTGGCGGCGACGCCGATCGCCCTGCTGCCGACGCTGATCGTGATTCGGGAGGCCGCCGGCGAAGCCGCCCCCGACAGCCTCGTCGGGCTCTACTGGCTTGTGGTCATTCTGGTGGTACTCGGCCTGATCGGCTCTCTCGTCGTTGGCTGTTACCTGCTCGTCCGGCTTGCCCGCCGGTATCGACAGGTCAGCTACCGCCAGGTTGCCGTCCTCACGATAGCCCTGCTCGCGCCGTATCTCATGGCGTTTGCCAGCCGGATCAGCCGCCCGACGGCCGGCGGTGACACTGTTGACTATCTGCCGGTCGATGTGACCTTCCTCGGCTTTGGTGTCGCCGCTGTCGGCGTCGCGGTCGCCGTCGATCGCTACCAGGTGTTTACGGCGTTTCCGGAGACCGACGCCGTCGCCCGCGATGAGGTGCTGGAAACGCTTGCGGTCGGGCTGTTCCTCATCGACACCGACGACCGGATCCTCGATGCCAACGCCGAGGCCAGCCGGATCGTCGGCAGCTCGGCTGAGACGATCATCGGCCAAGAGTTGGGTGCGGTGTTGCAGGGGATCACCCCGTTGCCGACCGACTCACCGACGCGGCTCTCCCTGGCTACGGCCGACGGTCACCGTCGTTACGAGGTGACGATCGACGCCGTTGCCGACGGCGAGGAGACCACGATCGGGCGAACGGTGCTGCTGCGGGATATCACCGACCGCCAAACGCGGGAACAACAGCTTGCCGTGCTCACCCGCGTGCTGCGACACAATCTGCGGAACGATCTGGATACGATCCTCGCTCACACCGAAGAGATCGAGACCGACACGCTCCGCGACCGGATCGCAACCCAGATCGAACACACCCAGCGGACGGCGACGAAGGCGCGTGCGGTCGAGACGGTGCTGGAGGCCTCCCAACAACAGCGACAGGCGGTTGCCCTCGGTGAGACTGTCGACTCGGTTGTCGGCTCGCTCCGTGAGACATACGACTGTGAGCTCACCGTTCAGATGCCGGCGACGCTCCGGGTTGTCTCTCATGAGCCGCTGCTCAGGCGGCTGCTCACCGAACTGCTCGAAAACGGGATCGAACACACCGACGCCGACCGCCCGCGCGTCGAGCTTGCGATCAGCGTCGACGACGGCGTCGTTCGCATCGAGATCAGCGACGACGGGCCCGGCATCCCGGCCCACGAGTTCGATGTGCTGGAGGCGGGCAGCGAAACTCCGTTGCGCCACGGCTCGGGGATCGGTCTCTGGATCGTGACGTGGATCGTCGACTATCTCGGCGGCGACCTCAGCTTCGAGTCGACGGCGGAGGGGAGTATGGTTCGCGTGCTGCTGTCCGGCACGCCGATCGTCGACGCCTAATGGTGTGATTGATCTCTGTGTGCTGGGGCCAACTCAGAGATAGGCGGCGTCCCACTGTGCGGCCTTCCGGCTGTTGTCACACTCCGCACAGTCGAGTCGCCCCATCGGATCCATTCCGACCGCAAGGCTGCCGCAGGCCCCGCAGATGTAGCCGTACCGATCGGTGCGGTCGCTGTCGGCGTAGACGACATAGAAGGGCGCGACCGAGCCGTCGGCACGCTCGTTGTACGCCGCATATCCGGTGCCGTCGGCCGTCCGTACCGCGGCGGTCAACACGTCGCCGTCGCCGGCATCGACACTCATGCACAGTTCTATCATGTACAATTACTAAAGATACACGCGTCACTCAGAGAACTGGACATATGTTTGGGTCGGACACTGCCGCCGGCTGTTTTCGGCCTGCGATTACTCGTCGTTTTCTTCGGTGGCTGGTGTCGATTCCTCCGCTTCGGTCGAGCGATTCCGTGTCGGCTCCACGTCGTCAACCCGGTCGGCGACGACGGTGACGGCGATCAGTAGCACCCCAAGGATCAGCGCGATCGTGAGCGCGCCGTAGGCCGCCAGTCCGAGCCGGGTGGCCGGAAACGGGATGAGAAACAGAAACCGGGGCGGCTCGATCTCGCCGACGACGCCCGCCGCGAGGTAGCCGGCAACCCCGGTGAAACAGACGATCACGCCGTAGAGGGCGACGACGAGCCGCCGACCGCCGACGTTTGTGGCCATACACCGCGTGGGGGCGGCACGCAGTTACCCGTTTCGTCCGATCGATGTTGTTCCGGTTTCCTCCGACCGATGTCGTTTTGAGGTCGGCAGCCTAACTCTCGGTATGGATGACAGCGACCTGCTCGGCCTCGTTCTCGGCGGGATCGCGCTGATGATGTTTGTGACCGGCATCGTGCTGGTGATGTAGTCAGCCCACGGCAGTTAGCCCTCAGCAAGCAGGCGATCACGGAACGCTGTGGCTGCGGCCTCATCGACAAAGGTGAGGACGAACTGGCCGCTCCACCCGCCGCCCGCCATCTCCGCTGCGAGCTCGGCGTTGATCCCGAACTGATTGATCCGCTCGCCATCGAGGGTGATGGTGATCGTTGCCGCCTCGTAGCTGCTATCGAGGTCGACAGCGGCGGCTGTCTGGGTGACCGATTCAGTTCCCGCCGCCGTGAGTTCGATCGGTACCGATGGCCCAGTCTGTGGCCGTGTTGAAACGGCACCGACACGCGCGATGTCGGCGGTCGTAAACAACGTCCGGCTGTCGTCGCCGACTTCGAGTGTTGCCTCCAGTGCAGCATCGTCAGCGATCTCGGTCGACCCACTATCCGTCGTTGTCTCTTCGTCGTCACTCGCTGACCCTGTCGGCTGTCCCAGACAGCCGGCGACGCTGCCGGTGGCGAGCACTCCGCCGGATGCGAGACTCGCTTCTCGTCGCAGCATATCACCCCCTCAACAGCTAACGGTGAAAAAAGACCGTGTCGGTCGCGCCGATCAGGCGTCGCCGTCGCGTTCGTCGTCGACCGTCTCTGCCTCATCGGCCGGCTCGCCGCCGTCGGTTGCGACATCCTCGTCGCCGCCGTCGGTGGCGATCTGCGTGTCGAGTTTCTGCTCGAACCACTGCCATTCGACGGTGCGGACGTTGTCCTGGCGGAGGTTCCACGGATCGCCGCTTTCGACGCGTTTGCCCTCAAACCACGAGGAAACCATGTTGTACAGCCAGATGATCTGGCCGATCAACAACAGGACGGCTCCGAGCGTGGCGACCTGGTGGAGCGTCGCAAACTCCGGGAGGTAGGTCGCGTACCGCCGCGGCATGCCGCCGTAGCCCAGCAGGATCATCGCCAGGAACGTGATGTTGCTGCCGACCATCGTGAGCCAGAAGTGGGCCTTCCCGAGGCTGGCCTGGTACATCCGGTTGGTGACAAGCGGGAACCAGTAGTAGATGCCCGCAAAGCCGGCGAAGGCGATCGCACCCATCACGACGTAGTGGAAGTGGCCGACCACGTAGTAGGTGTCGTGGAGCACAAGGTCGATCGGGATCGACGCGAGGAAGACGCCGGTGACGCCGCCGATGATGAAGTTCGAGATGAAGCCGATACAGAATAACATCGGCGTCGTCAGCCGCACCCGGCCGTTCCACAGCGTCGTAATCCAGTTAAACGTCTTCACCGCCGAGGGGATCGCAATCGCCATCGACACCGCCATGAACGATGCCCGGACGCGGGGGTCGATTCCGGTGGCGAACATGTGGTGGGCCCAGACGCCGAACGAGAGGACGCCGATCGCCAGCGTGGAGTAGACGACGAACTTGAAGCCGAATAACTTCCGGCCGGCAAACCGCGGGAGGACGTAGCTGACGATCCCCATCATCGGCAACACGAGGATGTAGACCTCAGGGTGGCCGAAGAACCAAAAGAGGTGCTGCCAGAGGATGTTGCCGCCGTCAGTCAGGAAGAACGCTGTTCCGAGGTTGCGGTCAGCCAACAGCATCAACAGCGCGCTGCCGAGCAGCGGGAACGCAAAGAGGATCAGCCCCGACTGGGTGAGGATCGTCCACGAGAAGATGTCAAGATTGGCCCAGGAGACCTCCTCACCGCGTTGGGTGAAGATGGTGGCGATGAAGTTGATCGCCCCCATCGTTGCGGCGATCCCCGAGAGATGGAGGCCAAGCAGCATGAGGTCGACGCCGGCCCCGCCGACGGCGTCAGCACTCGGCCCAGCGGCCCCAAGCGACAGCGGCGTGTACATCGTCCAGGCCGTCTGAGCAGGCCCGAACAGACCCAGTGGTTTGGCGAAAAAGCCCGCCCAGATCAGCAGCGCCGCCGGCGGCAACAGCCAGAAGGCGATGGCGTTGATCCGGGGAAACGCCATATCGTCGGCCCCGATGATCAGCGGGATGAGATAGTTGGCAAACGCAGCGATGATCGGCGTCCCAAAGAGGAACAGCATCGTGATCCCGTGGCTCGTCAGCAGGGAGTTGTAGGTTGCCGTCCCGAGCAGCGAGTTGGCGGTGATGAGATCCAGCCGCATAATCACGACCATCAGCCCGCCAACCGCGAAGGCGATAATCCCGTACAGCCCATAGAGGATGCCGATATCCTTGTGGTCGACGGTCGTCAGCCACCGGACGATCCCGGCCGGTTTCTCTTCGTCGATGTAGCCGGACTCCTCGATGAACGAGCCCCCGCCGCCGACAGGGGTGTACGACCGCCAGTTCTCGATCCGCGTGAGGAACGTGGCGACCGCGACGAGGAACACCCCCATCAGCACGGTCAGCGCGATCTGCGCGTTGAGTTCCATACAGTTGGTATGGACATCGCACCCTAAGAATGATTCGGGTTTGGGGGCGGTGTGGGCGACCGGCGTCGCCGTCACCGCGGTGTGATCGTCGGCTCGTGTCTCCCGCTGTCTGCTGGGTGCAACGGTAGGGTGTCAACATGACACTGAGACAGAGTAAATAGTGATCTACAATCAGACTTATCTACTTGCTGATTCTATACCCAGCTAGCCGCGGGGGGACTGATAGATGGGGGTCAAACAGCTGTTAAAGGATTACGAGGATCGGTTTCCGGATGGAACCATCCCTGCGATCTCGCTTGTTATCGTCGATCCAACCGATCGCTCCTTCGAATCGGTCATCGAGACGCTCACAACCCATCTTGCGACCGGGTTCGAAAACACGCACCTCCTGAACACCGCGGATGTTCGCTACCGGGTTCGGCAGTGGAAACAGCTCTGTGTCGAGCTCAAGGGGCTTTCCACCCAACAGCTGCAGCTTCGAAAATACAAAGCCGGCGAGACGAGCCAACCCGACCAACCAGCCGCGACCGAGGGCCGCGCGACGCGCCGACAAACCTGTGTCGCCGAAGGATCGGTCACGGCGTACACCCTTCCGGCCGGCTCGGTTGCGATCGTGCTCCGACGGGCCCCGCTGTCGACAACGAGTGCATCCACCCGCTACCGAGGCAGCTTTGAGGTGTTTTTCGCCGACAGCATGACCGACTTCTACCGCGGAAAGCTGAAGCCGCTGGGCTGGCGGTGTCCACGCGACAGCCCCAGCCGGGGTCGACAGTCGAGACAGCCGCGCCGCTCGAAGTGAGTCCGGCTATTTGAGTTCGGCGTCCTCCAAGGCCTCGTTGAGCGCCGCCCGGACGCGCTCGCCGGTTTCCAGATCCGGTGCGGTCGTCACCAACCGGTTTTCTTGGACGCTGGAGCCATCCCGCAGCAGCATCCGGACGTTGCCGTTGTGGTCGGCGCGGGTGATCTTCGCGCGAAGACTGCTCTGTGAGCCCGTGCCGCCGGCATCGATCGGCCCGGGGATGATCTTCTTGATATGTGGGTGGTCGGCGACGATGCTGATGGCGTTGCGACCGGCCCGATCACCGATGATCGTCGAGTGGCTCCCGCCGATCTTTTCGCGTGGCGGGATGTCGACGACCGCAAGCGATGACTCGCCGCGGCGGTTGCGCACCGTCTCGACGGGATTCTCGTCGGGTACACGATAAAACTCGTAATGCAGTTGTTTGCGGGTCTCCCGCAGCGGGTCGCGCTCGCCGGCAGCAAAGACCGTTTCTGGCCGTTTCCGGCGGATCTCGTCGGCGACCCGGCCGGCGAAGTTTCGGAGTTCGACGACGGTGGCGCGATCGTCGTGGGTGTCATCAACTTCGGGAACCGTTGTGATCGTTGTCTCGCCGACGATTGTTTCGTCGTCGAGCATCGTCAGCGTCGCTGCATCGCGCTCGAAGACGGCGACGACGGCATCGCAGTTGGCGGTGTCACAGACCAAACAGTAATCGCCCGGCCGATCGAGATCGGTGTGACACTGCCGGCACTCCATGGCTGTCTGTATCCCGTGGAGCCTAAAACGCCGTTCGGTTGTGGCTGCCGGTCGATCACGCGAGCGGGGTCGACGACGCCACCTGAAGCCCGGCCATCACGCCGTAGCCGACGACAAAGGATAGCCCAAGGGAGCCGGCCCACGCGCCGACAGTGACCAGTAGTTTTCGAGGATCGACTGCCGATCCCCCGCCGACGGCTGCACCGCCGCCGACGATCCCGCTGACGATGATCTCGTTGAACGAGACCGGCACGCCCAACAGCACCGCCACCTGTGCGATCAGAAACGCCGGGACGAGCGCGGCGATCGACCGCCGGGGGCCGAGATCGGAGTAGTCCTGGGCGAGTGATTTGATCATCCGTGGCGCGCCGAGCCACGAGCCCGCGAGTATGCCGATTCCACCTCCGGCGAGGATCACCGCTGGCGAGAGGGCACCGACCGTCGCAAACAGCGGCAACAGCGGCCCGACCGCGAGTCCAACCTGACTGCCGCCAGCCGAAAAGGCGACCAGCGAGCCCAACACGAGCAGGACGTGTCGCAGCCCACCAGCCTCATCGCGGCTGATATCCCAGCGAACGAGTGCGGCGATCACCACGGCGACCGCAACTGAGACGCCGGCGGTTGTCACGACCCCGCCGCTACCGAGCTGTCGGCCAACCGCGCCCGTGAGCGATCCCATCGTGCCGCCGGGGCCGAGAAACGCGAACTCGACGTTTGCGAGGACGACGCCGACCACAGCGGCCAACACGGGGACGGTGACCGTCTCGGGAGCGTCTGGCCGCGGCAACACGCTGGCGATCCCGTAGGCGATCCCGCCGCCGACGATCGGCGTCAACACCCAGACGGCACCGATCTGCTGGTAGGTAGCCCAGGCGGGCGCGCCCCCAATCGCCAGCCCGACGCCGACGACCGCGCCGGTGACGGTGAAGGCGGTGGCGATCGGATACCCTGTGCGGATGCCGACGGCCATCAGCCCGGCCCCGACGAGCAAGATCACGATGACGCCGACCGCGGGGATCTCAACGCCGCCGATCAGGCCACCCCCGACGGTCGCCGAAACGTTAGCCCCTTGGGTGATCGCGCCGGCAAAGCCGAGCAGGCCGACGATGAAGGCGGCCTGCATCGTCGGGATGGCGTTGGCCCCGACCGCCGGCGCGAAGGGGGTCGCGCCGCTTGAGCCGGCCCCGATCACCCACGCCATGAACAGACTGGCGAGTCCAGCGACGAGAAACAACGCGATAGCTGCAAGTTCCATGAATTGTGAGAGAATCGTGTCGTGCAGCCGTTAGTCAGCACTCGCGGCTGCGGCATCGGACTGTGCGGTGCGACTCCGCCAGACGCCTTGGGCGTACGCGCCGATGAACATGCCACCGATCGCCCACAGGATCGGGAGGTTGCCGACGCCGAGGCTGGCGTAGCCCGCGCCCGGACAGATGCCCGACAGCCCCCAGCCGACGCCGAAGATGCCGCCGCCGATCAACACGTTGCGATCGAAGGATTTCAGCCGGCGACCGAAGCCGTCACCAGTCAGCGGCGCGCGGTCAAACAGCCGCGGGACGACCACATAGGCGAGCCCGGTGACCGCCGCGCCGCCGAACATGACAAACAGCAGCCCGAAATCTTCGAACTGCAGGAAGTCCAAGACGACCTCCGGGCGGGCCATATGGCTGTAGCCAAGCCCGAAGCCAAAGATCACCCCGCCGACGAGGATCAGCGGCATGAACAGGGGATGGCGGCCCTCGTTGCCCCCGGCGGTGCTCATGGTGTCACCCCCAGTGCGGCGACGACTTGGGCGGTGATGATCGCGGTCAACAGGAAGGCGAGCACGCCCGCTATCGACGTTTTCGACGCCGAGCCGACGCCACAGACACCGTGGCCGGAGGTACAGCCCTTCCCGATTCGGGTGCCGACCCCGACGAAGATGCCGCCGACGAGCAGTCGCCATGGGGCCACCTCGGTCGTCCACGCGCCGCCCTGATAGATGACGGCGTAGACAGCCGCCCCAAGGATGATCCCCAGCGTGAAGACGAGCCGCCAGTCCCGCGATCGGACATACCGGCTGAACCGCGGGCGGTCGGAGACGTACGACAGCGTCGACTCAAGGAACGTACTCGCCCCGGCGTTGATCGCGGTGCCGGCGTAGATCGCGGCCGCGCCGAGCCCGACGAACAGTCCGCCAATGGCATACCGGCTGATCCCGTTGGGGAACAGCTCGGCGAGCGTCTGGAAGACGAGAAGGTCGGCGACCATCGGTCGGCTTAGTCCCCCGCCATCGACTCTTGGCTGGCCGCGCAGTTGTTCGGGCCGAGCTCAAGGGTGAAGGCTTCCTCGTCGTCGGCCGTCTGCTGGCCGAGGTTGGTTTCGATGATATCGATGTAGTTGGCCGGCCGGGGCGGCATATCCGCGAGAATCTCGTCGACGAACTCCTCTTTCGGCAGCGTTAGGGCGTCCATCTCCTCGACAAGCTCGCCGATTGGTGCGGTGTAGGTGCCGTCGGCGGCTGGCTCGGCGGCGTCGCTGAAGTGTGCCCCGCCGATCAGTGTGTCATCGGGCAGCGTCAGCACGCGCTCCTGCAACGAGTCGTACAGCATCCGGGCGGCGTCAGGCGCGCCCTCGTCGCCCTCTTCGAGATCTGGCCGGGCGACGCTTTCGATGAACAGCCCGTCGCCGGTCGCCAACAGCGAGTCGTCGACGAGATAGGAGGTCATGCCTGTGGTGTGGCCCGGGGTGGCGACCGTCTCGATGGTCGCCTCGCCAACCTGGAACTCGTCGCCGTCGGCGGCGGTCGTTAGCTCGTCGGCGTAGGTGACGCCGCGGTCGACAGCGGCCTCGGGGATGACGCCTTCGACGCCTTCCGCGTCGAGGGTACGAATCCCGCTGATGTGGTCGGCGTGGATGTGGGTGTCGAGCGCGTATTTCAGGTCGACACCAAGCTCGTCGGCGTCGTCGAGATAGCGGTCGGTGAACGCGCGTAGTGGGTCGATCACGGCCGCCTCGCCGTCGTCGTAGACAAAGTAGCCGAGGCAGCCCGAGGAGGGGCGTTGATACTGTAGGAGGGTGCCGGCGCCATCGTAGTCGGTGACCTCGACGGCGTCATAGAGCCGTGCCCAGCCGTTCATCCCCTCGTCGAGGTGGATCGCGTCGTAGTCGCGTTCGAGGAGGGTGCCGGCGACATACTCGCTGGCACCACCCTTCGCACAGAGGACGACAAGCTCGCGGTCGTCAGGGATCTGGTCGAGGACAGCGTCGTCGATCTCCTCGTCGAGGAACTCGAAGTATGGGATGTTGATCGACTCGACGCTCTCGTCGTCGATATGCCACTCCTCGTATTCGGAGGCCATCCGCACGTCGAGGATGGTGACCGCCTCGCCGTCGTCGATCCGGGCTTTCAGCGTTTCCGGCTCGATACTGCTCACGTCTGCGTCCGGGGTTGGAAAGTCGTCAGCGTCCATGTAAGACATCACTCTCTACAGGGTGGGGATACAAAAGAGTTTGTATAGTAATTCTCAATACATACAATATAGATGATCACACCAGTTACGGCGAGAACGGCCGTGAAAACGTCAAATTCGGGAGGAATGGCATCTAAATTCACCTTTCCATGCACGCAAGCGTGGGTGTGACGGCCGCAGTAGTTTGAGAGATGCACACTAATCGGTATTCTTTTATATCCTGCTCCAATATTGTAGTGTAACTCCAATACAAACGGAGTCCACACACACATGAGCGTAACCTACGACATTACCGAGACGCTTGACGTGAAGGGTGAATCGTGTCCAATGCCGGTCGTCAAAACAAAATCCGCCATCGACGACGTGCCGGAAGGCGGCGTTCTTGAGGTGCTGTCGACCGACAAGGGCAGCATGAGCGACATCGACGGCTGGGCCGCCGGCACCAGCGGCGTCGAGCTCTTAGAGCAGGTCGAGGACGGCGACGTGTACAAACACTACGTCGAGAAGACGGCCTAATATGAGTACCGAGCCATCCAGCACCGCCGACGGAACGCAACTCAGCGCCGCCGAGCTCCAGGCCCGCGTCGAGGAGCTAGAGGAGACCGTTGCCGACCTCGAAGCCGACGACGACCAACAGAAGATGACGATCGTGGCGACACAGGGCAGCTTCGATATGGCCTACCCGCCGTTGATCTTGGCGAGCACCGCTGCCGCCTTCGGCTGGGATGTCGTCGTCTTCCATACGTTTTGGGGGCTCGACATTCTCCACGAGGAGAAGTCACAAAACCTCCAGCTGTCGGCGGTCGGCAACCCCAACATGCCGATGCCGAACGCGCTGGCGGCGCTGCCGGGGATGGATCGGCTCGCCACGCGCATGATGCAGTCCCGGATCGACGACAACGGGACGGCGACCATCGAGGAACTGATCGACCTCTCCTTGGAGCAGGGCGTCGAACTCCAGGCCTGCCAGATGACCATTGAGCTGATGGACTACGACGAGGACGACTTCTACGACGACGTGACCGTCGGCGTCGGCGCGGCCACCGCGCTCCAGCACATGGCCGAATCCGATATTCAACTGCTGGTCTAATCCAGCCACCGCGCTTTTGCCAGCGGTTGCAACAGGATCGCCGCCGCCGGGAGACCGACTATTTTGTGCTGCGCTTCCAAACGGCGTCGCTATTCGATCACCGTCTCGAAAAAGGACGACTACTGCGTGTCTGAATCGCCTCTGCTTCTCTAACAGCTCGACGACAGCCGCGCCGACCGCTTAGTCGTCAGCCGGCGACAGCCGATCCGCGGTGGCGACGGTGTCTGCGTCGGCGATCCCGGCCGCGCTGAACTCATCGACGAACGCATCGAGGAGTTCGGGATCGTCGGCGCCGATGAGTTCCTGCTCGGCGGTCGTCGACTCGGCGTCGACGCCCACCCGCTCGGCGACCAGATCGCTCGTCGATTCGGCCATCTGCCGGTAGGTCGTGAGCTTGCCACCGACCGCGCTGACGAAGTTTTCGACCCCGTCGTTTGCGTGGTCAAGCCGGAAGAAGTCCCGTGAGACATCGCGGCCGTCACCGGCCCCGTCGTCGGGCGCGTACAACGGCCGGACACCCCACCACGTCCGTCGTTCCGGCGCGTTCTCGACGGGTGGCAACAGCTCCGCGCTCTTGGTGCGGAGTTCGTCGATCTCCGCGGAATCACGGTCGTAGTCGTCTGGGTCGTCGATCGGCACGCTCGTCGTCCCGAGGATCACCTCCGAGTCGTGTGGGACGACGATGTCGGCGTTGCTCGGTTCGCGGGCGCGGTTCAACACCACGTCGAGTTCGTCGTACGCGACGGCGGTCATCGCCCCCCGCGAGAGGAACATGTTGATGTCGACGCCGGCCATCGCCCCGATCTTGCCGGCCCACGGCCCGGCGGCGTTGACGACGTACTCGGCGCTGATCTCGTCGTTGACCATCCCGCCGACGGATACACTGGTGATCCGGCCGTTCTCGACGGTCATCTCCTCGACCGGCGCATGCGGGTAGATGCTTGCCCCGTGCTCGCGGGCGTCCGCCGCGTTCATCGCAACCAGACGGGCGGGGTAGGTGATCGCATCGGGGACGGTGAAGGCCCGCTCGACATCATCAGGGAGGCCCGGCGCGCGTGCCTTCGCCGCTTCACCGTCGATGACCTCGGTTGGAATCCCGATATCCTCGCAGGCCTCGCGCTTCCGATCGAAGTACGCGGGGTCGTCGTCGCCGAGTTGGACGAACAGCCCGCCGGTCTCCCGTACCGCCTCGCCGGCGATCGCTTTGAGGGTCCGGTTTTCAGCGATACTCTCCTCGGCGCTCGGGCGGTCAGTTTCGGCGTAGCGCGCGCCGCTGTGGAGCAGCCCGTGTGACCGGTCTGTCGTCCCGCTGTCGAGGCCATCGCGGTCGACAAGCGTCACATCAACCCCGCGCAGTGCGAGGTCGCGGGCGATCCCGGCTCCGGTCGCGCCACCACCGATGACCAGCACTGTTGTACGTATCATACAATTCTATCTTGTTTATGCAACCCTAAAACAGTTTCTTCGGTCTCATAACGAGGCTATAGCAAATTACATGTTTACAAAATCCACAATACAACTGTCGAGATAGGGTGGACGGCGTGCGTTGGTTGTTCGACTGTTGGTTGCGGTGTTCCTTCTGGCTGGGAAAACGAGGGATGTTTATACGGTCTTGTACCCTCCATACACCCATGGTACAGCAGTATGTGATTGTCGGTGGTAACGCTGCCGGAATGAGCACCGCGACGCGGCTGCGACGACTCGACGAAACCGCCGAGATCATCGTCCTCGAACAGGGCGAGCACGTCTCGTATGCGAGCTGTGGGCTGCCGTATCACCTGAGCGGCACCGTCCCGGAGGAACAGCTCGCGGTGATGGGTGTCGACCAGCTGAGTGCCGCCTTCGATCTCGATATCCGCACGGGCGTCACGGCGACGGAGATCGATCCGGACGCCGCCACCGTCTCGGTCACCGACGCCGACGGCGAGGCGATGACGATCGCCTACGACGACCTCGTCGTCGCAACGGGCGCCGAACCGCTCGTGCCGCCGATGTTCGATCTTGACGAACTGGAACACTGTCACACTCTCCGCACCGTCTCGGATGCGACAGGCATCCGCGAGGCGGTCGCCGACGCCGAGCGCGCACTCGTCATCGGCGGCGGCTACATCGGGCTCGAAGTCGCCGAGAATCTCCATGAAGCCGGCCACGACGTGGTCGTCGCCGAGCTACTCGATCAGGTGATGCCGAACACGCTTGGCCCGGAGATGGCGGCGATGGTCGAGTCCCACCTCCGCGACGAAGGGATCGACCTTCGACTGGAAACCGGCGTCGACGACCTGACCGAATCTGGTGACGGGACGGTCGTCGCCACGATGGACGACAGCAATCACACCTTCGACCTCGTCGTCGTCGCCACCGGTGTCACCCCCCGAACGGAACTGGCCGAATCGGCGGGCGTCGACCTCCACGACAGCGGCGCGATCGCCGTCAACGAGCGAATGCGAACCTCGGTGGCGGCGATCCATGCGGTCGGCGATGCGGCCGCACCCCCAGCGGCTCGCGCCGACGGGAACGCGTGGGTGCCGCTCGGCGGCCCGGCCAACCGCATGGGTCGCGTCGCGGCCAACGATATCGCGGGCCACGACGACCAACTCGATCCCGTCTTGGATACGGCGATCGCCAAGGTGTTCGACCTCGATGTCGGCACCGTCGGCGACACCGCCGCGACACTTGACGAGCGCGGACAGGCCTACGAGGCAGTCTATACGAGCCAGCCGAATCATGCCGAATACTACCCCGGCGCGACCGAGATCCAGTTCAAGCTCCTCTTCGATCCCGACGATGGGACGCTCTTCGGTGCCCAGGCCATCGGCGAGGACGGCGTCGACAAGCGAACTGACGTGTTGGCGACGGCTATCGCCCACGACGACACCGTCTTCGATATTCGGGATTACGATCTGGCGTACGCCCCGCCGTACTCGGCCGCGAAGGATCCGGTCAACATGCTGGGGATGATCGGCGCAAACGTCGTGGAGGGCGTCGCCGACATCGTCCACCTGGATGAGTTCCTCAACCAGAAGGACGACGCGACAGTCATCGACACCCGCCCACCCGAGATGCGCGAGGCCCAGGGCTGGATCGACGGCGACGAGAACGTTCCGCTCGGCAAACTCCGGGACTGGGCTGCCGACGCCGACCCCGACGACGAGGTGTTCACCTACTGTAAGATCGGTAAAAGCTCCTACATGGCGACCCGGATCCTCGCGGAACACGGCATCGAGGCGAGCAGCCTCACCGGCGGCTACTACCGCTACGAGGCCGCGGTGGGCAACGACGAAGCCGACGCCGCCGACACCGAACCGGTGACAGCAGAACAGTAACCGCCGTCACTGGAGCCGCCTCGGGCTATCCTGGTTCACTGCCAGTAGCGTTATTGTGTTAGAGAAACAATATTGATGTATGGAAGCAGAATCACCGCCTGAGGGATGGGCCGACAACATCAGACGGCAGCGCGAGGCCAAACGCGATCAGTTTAAGAACTCGCCGAGATCGCCACTGCCCGATGAGCAGCGCGGCGCGTCGTTTCCGGGCCTTGCCTACTACGAGCCCGATCCAGCCTATCGCTTCGTGCTACCGCTGGAGGAACACGAGACGAAAGAATCGGTCACCGTCGAAACGACAGCCGACGGCGAACAGACGTATCTCCGGTGGGGCGCGTTCAGCTTCGAGATCGACGGTGAAACGTATACCCTGCAGGCGTACCGACCGGATCGGGAGGCAGACCGCTTCTGGGTGCCGTTCCGCGACGCAACGAGCGGCGAGACGACCTACGGAGCGGGTCGATATCTCGATCTCGAACCTGACACCCACCGCGTCGACGACGGGTGGATTCTCGATTTCAACGCGGCGTACAATCCGACGTGTGCCTACAACCACGCCTACGAGTGTCCGATGATTCCGCCGGAAAACTGGCTCGATGTCCGCATCGAGGCCGGCGAACAGGACTTCCCCGGCGAGCCTGCTGAGCCTCGCTGACCGTCCAGGTGGTTAGACAACGACAAGCCACGCAGCGACGACGGCTGCCGCCCCGCCGAGTGAACTCACCGCGGCGTGGGTGCGCAGCCGATCCTGGAAGCGGTGGGCGTCGCTGTCGCCTGCAGCGTCGACGGGGCACGTGTCACTGCCGGCGGTACACTCCGGCAGGAGATCGACGGCGACATGGAGGAAGACGCCAGCCCCGAAGCCAAACAGGAGGCCACGTAGCATCGGCGACGGCGACAACCCGGTCATTCCGACCGGCAGCGCGATCAGGCCGACAGCCGCCGCCGGCAACAGGAGTGTGACGACCGACCGATCCCGGTCAGCCAGCCGGCGGGCGGCGGCGTAGCCGGCCGGTGCCTTGTGTGAGACAAGGGCGACGCCGAGAATCGATGTCAGCGATGGCATCGCGGTGTAGATGGCCCCGATGATCGCACCGGCGGCCAGCGCATGGACGGTCAGCTCCGCGGCCGTCTGTTCGATCGGGAGGTTGAGATGCGTGAGACGGTGGCCGAGTGCGTGGCCGACGTAGCCAGCCAGGAAGCCGGCCGCGATCCCAAGGCTCCCAAACCGCCCGTGTTGGCCGAGCGCCTGCGGAATCAGGAACAGCGCGGCACTGGTCACCATCGCGCCGCTGGCGAGACCGTACCCCCAGACGGTTTCGACGGGCTGGGCCGTCTGGGCGGTTCGCGCCCCCAGTGGCGCGCCGATCGCCATCGCGGCGAAGGCCACCCACGAGATCGCCAGGAGCTTCCATGTGACCCCGACGCTGTAGGCGAGCACGGAGAGCCCCCCAAGTGCCACAACGCCGGCGACTCCGACTGCCCGTTCAGGGGTGGCGTGTGTTCGCTGTGCTGTCTGCACCGACGATAGTATTTGTTGTATTGTCATTGCTCTACATTAGTAACTACGCACTGGTTATTATTAATTCATGTGGCGACACACAGCGATCCGTGGAAATCGATTCAGCGCGGTAAGAACGTGATTTCAACTACCATACATTTTTATCCTATACTTATTGCTGCGCGTATGTCTATATAGAATCGAGAATTACTACAATACTAACCCTCTACTCGTCTCGAAGAATCATGAGCTTCACGCGATTTACCCCATCGAAGTCACGAAGGTCGTAGGTGAGTTCTCGCACTCGCCCACCGGCTCCGTGACAAAACAGGGATTCGAGACACCACTCGCCTTGGTGGGTGTGGCTCGTATTGCTGATCACGTCCTGATAGCTGTGTTGCACCCCGTGGAGTTCCTCGATCACCTCGTGGTGACGGTAGTCGAAGGCGATAAGCGCGATCACGTCCTCGCTGAGTCTCTCAAGTCGAGAATGTGATTCGATATACTCTTGGATCGCCTCACGTACCGCCCGGGATCGGTTATCTAAGCCTTCCTCCTGCCAGACCTCATCGAACTCCGCGACAACGCTATCGGGGATGTTGAAACTCGTTCGCATACGATCACCTCCGAGAGCCGGACACAAGAGCCTGCGTATGATGTTCCCCCCGATCGGGTATTAACAACCGTTATTCGGCGTTCTCGCCGAGCGACGAATATGACGATGATCCCAGGAGACGCCGTCGGCCTGCTACTCGGTTCGGTCGCACTCGGTGCTGTCCACGGCATCGAACCCGGCCACGGATGGCCTGTTGCCGCCTCCTACGCGTTGGATCAGACGAACAAGTGGCTCTCCGGCTTGGCGGCGAGTCTGCTTATCGGCGTCGGGCATCTCATCAGTAGTCTTGCCATGGTCGGCGTGTTCTTTTATGCGAAATCCTACTTCAGTCTCACACAGGTCAACGATCCACTCACCGTGCTGGGTGGTGTCCAGATCGGTGGCCCGGTCAGCCTGATTGCAGGAGTACTTCTCATTGGCCTTGGGATTCGGGAGTACCGTCACGGGCACTCTCACGGCAGTACCGGTCACGAACACGCCCACGACGACCATTCCGCCCACGAGTCGGAGAGCCATGCCGGAGCCGGCCATACCCACGACACCCACGATGAGCATTCACAGTCACCGGCCGACGACGGCCTCACTGCGCGGCTAACACGCGCGCTCCCGGTCGTCGGTGGAGATGAACACACTCACAGTGGCTCCACTGACGTTGCCGAACGTGGACTGTTCGGGATTGCGTGGTTTGCCTTCCTGCTTGGGTTCGCCCATGAGGAGGAGTTCGAGATCATTGCCCTCTGTGCTGGCTCGAATCACTGTCTCTCGTTGATGAGCGCGTACGCAATAACCGTTATCTGTGGTATCGTCGGGTTGACGATGCTGCTGATTGCGGGCTATCAACACCACGAGGAGACCGTCTCACAGTACACGCCGTACCTCCCGGTTGTCTCCGCTGCCGTGCTCATCATCATGGGTCTTGGCTTCATTGCCGGCGTGTTCTGACTCTGAGTGTTGTCTACTCCACCGTCTGCTGTCGATTCGCCCGGCATATGCGTTCGAAACCGGTGTCGCAATGCTGCTCTTCTTCATGATGGCTCTCAGGGATGTGTCCCCCGCTGTCCGCCCCCCGGCGACTGCTCTCTGGCAACCTCGGTGCTCGGCAATCTAAAGATAGTCTTGTGTCTAAATCACAAGAATATTTATATCATGACTTACTTCCTATACTAATACGTTACGACGAAAATATATTTTTGGGAAAGCAAAAAAGAGTTTATTTTATCTATACCCTTTGAGTAACTGCAATGGTAGTCGAAGCTGACGAACTACAGGCGGAACTCGAATCGAAAGGTGAACTGATGCTTGCCGTCTCGGAGTTTGAGGAGCCACTGGAGATGCATCTCCACGATACGGAGATCAGCGATGATACTGTTCGGATCGAGTTGACCGACGGTGTCCTCACGTTCGACGTTGAGGAGGTCGTCTCGATGTGGCACCACACCCACTCGCTTGCGGATTTCGGCCTCGAAGACTGATCGCTGCCGGTTTCACCATACTTTCTTTCCGCCCTTCCAGCCACGCATACGTACCGGTTCTATTAGTCGTTTTTCTTATATGTATGTGGAAAAACGCGGTTGATTTTTTTGTGGGTGGCGATACTCCGCTGTACAGCCGGTTTCCTGCCGATTTGTGTTCTGTTGCCTATATTCCCATCTGTCGGGAATCGGTCTAGTACGTTTATACAATACAGCTTGAAGCTGTACCTGTGAGGGAGACCCAATGACAACAACACAATCCACGTCGCTGTTCGGCCGGACAGATGCCTTCGATGATGCCGGATCGGCTGCGACCTATCTACTACTGGCGGTGCGGCTCATCACCGGCTACTGGTTCCTCCATGCCGGCTGGACGAAGTTCGCCTTTGTCGCCGGCGAACCGTTCGACGCGACGGGCTACCTCGCCAACGCCGACAGCCCGATCGCGTGGCTCTTCGGCTTCGTCGCCGAGACGCCGTGGCTGCTTGAGGTTACCAACGTCATGATCCCACTTGGGGAATTCCTCATCGGCCTTGGGATCATCCTCGGCGCGCTGACGCGGTTGGCCGCCTTCTTCGGTGGCTTCCTGATGGTGCTGTTCTACCTCGGGAACGCCGACTGGGCCCACGGCTACGTCAACGGCGATCTGATGGGACTGCTCCTGTTCGCCATCGTCGGCATCTTCGCCGCTGGCCGCGTGGTCGGCGTTGACGGCGTCATCGAGGACACCGAGTTCGTCAGGCAACGACCGTGGCTGCGCTACCTCCTCGGGTAGCCGGCTGCGGGTTCCGGCGTTTGACCGTTTTTCGCCGTCTCGTTCCCGATAGCTGAGAACAGCCGCCGCTTGCTTTTTTCTATCGACCATTGGTTCAAATATGACAGAGACGGCCGACTCGACGTGTAGCGGCGATGCTGGTTCCGTTGAGTCGTCAACCGCTGCCATCCCGTATCCGTACGTTGCGGTCGATCCCGACGGTGAGATCACCGCCGTCAACGATCGACTGATCGACCGTGTTGAGATCGACCGCGACACACTGGTCGGCCGCGATCTGACGACGATTCTCTCGGTTCCAGCCGATAGCGTCGCCGACACGCTGGCGACGTGTGCCGACACGGGCCGTGTCGACGACCGCCCGGCCATCCTCACCACGGCCGACGAGCGGACGGTTCCCATCTCGCTGCGCGGCCAGGCCACCTACGACGACAGCGGGACGCTCTGTGCCACCCACTGGGGGTTCCACGACCGTGAGACAGCCACCCCGGTCGTTGACGACGATGGGCCCGCCTCGATGGAGACGGTTATCGAAGCCGTTCCCCATCCCCTCTACGTCCTCAACGTCGACGATTACACCATCCAGCACGCGAACTCGTTGGCCGACGGCCATCCCGGCACGACCTGCTACTCGGTGACTCACGACCGCGACCGGCCGTGTGACGAGGGGGATGATCCGGTACCCTGTCCGCTCCAAGAGGTCGTTGAAACTGGGGAGCCAACGACTGTCGAGCACACCCACTACGACGCCGATGGCACCGAGCGCGTCCATGAGGTGCATGCCGCCCCGATCGTCAACGACGACGGGAAGGTCGTTCAGTTGGTCGAAAGCCTCATCGACACGACCGAGCGGGTCGCCTACGAGCAGCGGCTCAAACGCCAGCGCGACGATCTTGAGACGCTCAACCAGGTGCTTCGCCACGACATCCGCAACGACCTCCAACTCATCTTAGCGTACAGCGATGTGCTCACAGATGGGGCCACAGCCGACCACGACGAGCACGTCCAGACGATCCGTGAAAGCGCGGAGCACGCGATCGAACTCACGAAGACCGCCCGCGAGATGTCGGATGTGTTGCTCGATACCGACACCTCAGTTGGGACGGTTCGGCTGCGACCGGTTCTCGACGGCGAGGTCGACAGCATCCGGGATGCACACGACGCCGCCAGCATCACCGTTGACGGCAGGATTCCGGATGCCACCGTCGCCGGAAACGAGATGCTTGGCTCCGTGTTCCGGAACCTCCTGAAAAACGCGATCCAGCACAACGATAAGCCGGTACCCAAGGTCACGGTCTCAGCCGCCGCCAAAGCCGACACGGTGACCGTGCAGGTCGCGGACAACGGCCCCGGCGTTCCCGACGATCAAAAGGCCGAAATCTTCGGGAAGGGTGAAACCGGCCTTGACAGTGCTGGTACCGGTCTTGGCCTCTATCTGGTCGAGACGCTTGTGTCGACCTACGACGGCTCGGTGTCGGTCACTGACAACGATCCCGAGGGTGCGGTTTTTGCCGTGACGCTCCCACGCGCGGAGTGAGATGGCTGCCTCCCAGCAGCAACTCAATCAGGCTGGTACCTTCTTGTAATCGACGTAGTCAGCCCCGCGGAACGCCTCTAAGAGGTTGATCGCGGCGCGGGCCCCTTCGCCGACGGAGGTGGCGATCTGTTGGTGGCCGCCGGTGGCGTCGCCGGCCGCATACACGCGGTCGACGGTCGTCGACTGATCCGGTTCGGTGACGATCTCATCGCCGTCGACCGGGATCCCGAGCATCTCGGCGAGATCAGTCCCGCCGGCCGTCCCGAGGGCGACAAACAGCCCGTCGACAGCGATCGTCTCGCCGTCGGTGGTGACAATTCCCTCTAAGCCGTCGTCGCCAACCAGCCGATCGAGTCGATCGGTGCGAACCGGGATCTCCGCGGCGTCAACTTTTGCTTGGAGCTCCGGATCAGCGTCGAAGTCGGAACCGTTGGTAAGCAGCCGCACATCGTCGGTGTAATCCAGCAGCATCAGGGCTTCCGTTGCGGCGTAGTTGCCGTTGCCGACGACGGCAACCGGTCGATCACGATAGAAGTAGGCGTCACACTCGACACAGTAGGAGACGCCCTGGCCCTCGTAGGCCTCGACATCGGCGATCGCCGGGCGTTCGTAATCCGCACCGGTCGCCAGGATCACCCCGTCGACAGCGTACTCGTCGGCGGTCGTCTCGACGCGGAAGCCGTCGTCGGTGCGTTCGATATGGACGACCTCCTCGCTGATCCGCTCGGCACCGTACTTTTCGGCGTGTTCCTGGCCAACTTCGACCAACTCCGGGCCGGTGACGCCATCGGGGAACCCGTAGACGTTCTCCATCCGGCTGACATCCCGCGTCGTGCCGCCGCCGTCATCGAAGACGAGCGTCCGTTTGTCGGCACGCGCCGTGTAGATCGCTGCACTCAACCCAGCCGGGCCACCACCGATGATTGCGACTCCAGACATGCGTACACTATACAAGACCGTGGATTGACTTAGTCCCTGTGTTTCACCACTCGCGCACAACTAAGCCGGTATAACCTCGCCGTTGAGTCATTTTATGGCTTTAAATCCGGCTATGCACCTGTTTGGCTATTTCTCATTAACACTATCTTGCATGTTTTGAGCACAAACATAATATATCATAAACCCCTATCCAACGGTGATGAGCGACGCTGATTCGATCGAGGAGATCCGCGAACAGAAGCGACAGGAACTGATGGAAAGCCTCCAAGACGGCGAGCCGTCGAGCGATGCCGACACCGATGTGAGTTCAGACGCCGCCCCGGAGACACCGATCCATATTGACGGTGTTGACCATTTCAACGAGGTAACGGCCCGACATGCTGTCGTCCTCGTCGATTTCTATGCGGACTGGTGTGGCCCGTGTCAACAGCTTGAACCGATCGTCGAGGAGGTTGCCGCCGAGACGGACGCCGCCGTCGCAAAGGTCGATATCGACCGCCATCAGCGACTCGCCCAACAGCACGGCGTCCAAGGCGTCCCGACGATGGTCGTCTTCAGCGACGGACAGCCGGCCGAGCGTCTGGTCGGTGTCAAGAGCGCGGCCCAGTTGACGAACGTGATCGAATCTGTCCAGTAGCTACCACGACCGACCAGGCTGGCGGCTGTGGTCGGCGACGATGTCGAGAAAGGTATCAAACACGCCGGCTGCCTCGGTGGCTGCGGCGATAGCGTCGTCGGTGACTGTTGCGGCGGCGTCCGCGTGTGTTTCCTCGTCGAGATCCTTTGAGTCAAGGATCCACTCGGCTGTTTGGCGGTCGTACTCCGGGTGGAACTGAACCCCGTAGCTGGCCCCCAGTCGGAACGCCTGTACCCCGTAGTTGTTGCGTGCCAACTCGACGGCTCCGGCCGGCAGCTCGGCGACACGATCCGAATGGGTCTCAAACGCCGTCATCGGCGAGTCGATGCCGGCAAACAGCGGGTCGTTGCCGCGCTGGTCGATCGATCGGTAGCCGATCTCATACGCGCCCATATCGACGATCCGCCCCCCAAAGGCTTGGGCAAGAAACTGGTGGCCCCAACACACCCCGAGCATCGGCACGTCCGCCCGCTGTGTGGTACGAGCCCACGCGGTCAACTCGTGAATCCAGTCGTGGTCATCGTAGACCGAGGTCTGGGAGCCACTGATGACGACAGCGTCGTAGCTTCGATCGCGGTGCCCCGGCATCGGCGGCCGCTCGCCCTCGCTGGCCTTGTAGACCGCCGTCTCGGCGTCGATCTCGCGGGTCAGGTTTCGTTCGGCCGGTGTCTCGCCGAGTGAGGCATCGACGATGGCGATATGCGGATCCATGGGTCTGTGATCGATCTCGTTGCGGGTCGGGGATTGCGCTGGCCAGGTTGTGCGCCCGTGGTTGTGGTGTGAGGGTCGCTGCCGGGCGTTCAGGATTCTATCTCGGCTGTGGGCGGCGTGGCGTCAGCGTACTTCTCCTCGAACTCCTGGATCAGTTGGCCGGTCTGGGCATACCAGTCGTTGAGGAGTCGCTGCATCTCGTCGGCAATGACGGTAGGGTCGGTTGGGATATAGACGTGGTAGTAGCCGCCGGCGTCGTAGTTGATCTGTTCTTTCTCCAGGAACCCGGTCTGTAGCAGTCGCTGTACCGACCGGTAGGCGGTTGACCGCTCCCGATCGACAGCGTCGGCAACCTCATCGACCGTCAGCGGCTTCTCGGCCGTCACGAACGCCTGAAAACACTCCCGATCAAGCGGCTTCAGGCCGTGGAAACAGGCCAGGAGATCCTCACACTGCATATCTGACCGGAGTTGCTCGGCCATTGAATCAACCATCGTGGTACAGACTACTCGCTGTGGCAGCAAAAGTGTTGTGCACAAAATACAATTCTATACACAAAGGCGTCATTCGATCGAATCGATCGAGAGCGGTGGCGTACCCGTGACCGCTCGGTGTCCTCGATACCCTCTGGCCGCTGTCAACGCCGATTCGTCGCCGACACCCTCTCGCCGTCGTCAACGCCGATCCGTCGTCGCCGTCACTTCATCGTCGAACCCTCACTCCACGGTTGGCGAGGAGGTTCGGCTTTCCTCCCGCAGTGCGGTGATGCTGCTGTAGACGACCGCCCCGCTGACCAGCAGCGCGGAGCCAAGGATCAGTACCAGGCTCACACGGTTGAGGATCGGCAGCTCGTAGATCTTGCCGATCTCGCGGATCGCCACCGCCAGCGCGCCACCGAGCAGCATCAGCCCGAAGTAGACCTTGATCTCCTCCTCGTCGACAATGCTGGTTGCCGCCGAGCCGACCCGTGCCCCGAAGGCACTCCCGGCCAACAGCGGGACGACGATCGAGAGATCGACCCCCCCGTCGAGCGCGTAGAGGAAGCTCCCCAACCCACCGGAGAAGACGATCTCGAAGAGATCCGTCCCGACGGCGATCGGCACCGGGACGCCGATGAGATAGAACAACGCCGGCATCCGGATGAAGCCACCGCCGACGCCGAGAAAGCCAGATAGCAGCCCGGTCGCAAACGCGACCCCGAGGATCATCCACAGCGAGACGGTGATCCCACCCCGAAGATCGATCATCGGGGGGACGCGGTACGACTGGATCGTCTTGGCGATATCGGGGATGTCGTCGGCGTCGGCCGGCTCCTCGGCGGCGTCATGGTCGATCCCGCCGTCGCTGTCGCCTTTAACCGCCTCGTAGGTGACGAACGCGCCGATCCCGCCAAGCAGGAAGACGTAGGTCACGCTGATGATCGAGCCAGCAAGCCCCAGGCTTTCGAGATGGACGACGATCTCCTTGCCTACCTCGATGCCCGCGGTCGTGCCGACGATCATCAACAGCCCGAGTTTGTAGTCGACCTGGCCGAGATCGCGGTGTTTCAGCGTGGCGATCACCGAGGTACCGAACACGAACGCGAGCCCGCTCCCGACGGCCACACGCGTTGGATACCCCATGACCAACAGGGCCGGGGTGACGAGGAACGACCCACCCATCCCGAAGAAGCCAAACAGCACGCCGATCAGGAGGCCGAACCCGACGAACAGCCCCACCATCGCCAAACTAAGCCCGAGTAGCTCCATCTTATGTTGTCCTGAGTCGGTTCACAACGCGCTGGCCAAGCAGATCCTCAACGACGCCGTAGACGCCATAGAGGATGATCGCCTCTAGCAGCACCGCGCCGATCAGCATCGCACCGTCGACGCCGGCTGACAGCGACCCAGCCTCAATCATCGCGCTGCACCCCGTTGCTCCGTAGTCTTGTGTGGTACATACTGTTCTGCTCAGTAGCTCGTAGTCGGAGCAGCGTGATAATAGTTTTGGGTTCACTGAACAATATTACTAACGCGGCGGCAACGGCTATCCCACGTGAATATCTCCATACGTTATCAAAATACAGCCGCCGCGGCGTGTCGCAAAAATCGGGTTCCAAACCGCCGACCTCTCAATTACGCGCGCTGACATATCTCCTGTTGCCACCGACGTTGGTCGATACCGGTTGTTGACGCCGCGCCTCGGGCGAGCGCACAAACCGCTCACAGGCCCGTTAGTCTTGATCAATAGAAACAATATTAAGGATCGGCGGTGTAGCTGCTGGTATGCGCGCGATCTACGCGACCGACCTCTCGGCGGCCAGCGAGGCGGCGATCCACAACGAAACCTGTCTGGAGTGTCTCGAACGCATCGGCGTCGAGGCGATCCATCTGGTCACGGTTATCCCCTCAAATATGCATGCCGGCATGCCGGGGATGAACTTCGAGGAGCGGCGACGCGAGGGGCTCGATCGATACGAGCGCGTGATGCAAGAAGCCGGCTTCAGCACCGAGACCCACGTGGTGCGCGGCACGCCACACCGCCGGATCAACGGTATCGCCGACGCCGAACGCGCCGACATGACGATCGTTGGCTCTCGCGGGCAGAGCCCACTGGCAAACCGTGTGCTCGGCTCAACCGCGCGCAACCTCTCCCGGACGACGGTCGTCCCGCTGTTGGTCAACCGGATCGAACGCGAGGCCGACGATCCCGACGTGCTTCGGGAACACCTCTTTCAGCGCGTTCTGTATGCGACGGATTTCTCGGAGAACGCCGACCGCGCCTTCGACGCGTTTTCGTATCTCCGCCATGCGACTCAGGAGGCCACACTGGTTCACGTCGAATCGCCGAAAGAGCCCGACGAGACCGATGCTGCCGACCAGTTGGCGACACTCGAAGGTCGCCTCGACCAGTGGGATATCGACACCGACACCCAGGTTCGGTACGGCGATCCGGCCGAGGAGATCCTCGCAGCCGAAGCCGAGGTGACGCCGACGACGATCCTGCTTGGCTCCCGTGGCCAAAGTCGCCTCCGGCGGCTGCTGATCGGCAGCGTCTCCGAGACGATCATCGCCCAGGCGTCAAGCAACGTCTACATGGTGCCGCCGCCGCGAACAGCCTGAGACCGCGGTAGCGACCGATTTGCGGTCGTCCGTTCTGCTTCCTCAACACAACCCCTCTATTCCATCGGCCCGCGTTTCTGGTATTCTCGCAGCACCGCGGTCGCATACGAGCCACTCGGCAGCGCGAACGCAAACGTCAGGTCGTCGGGATCGACAGCGAGATCGGTACGCACCAAAATCGCCCGCCGGGTTCCACTTGACGTGAACTCTCCCGGCAGTTCGAAGTCGCTCGGCTCGATGCCCGCATCCGCAAGCACCTCTCGTTCGATCTCGCCGGGTTCGCCGTCGGCCAACTCGGTGTCGGTGCCGACCAGCGGTGCGGTCACGAACGCCCGCCCGCGATCGCAGTGGCGTTCCATCACGTCGACCCGGTTGTCGGCGACGCGCTGGAGGCGGTCGGTGTCCGGGGCATACACCCCCTCGGGAGCGTCGCTGTCGACGAAACAGCAGACATCGCCGGCGACCGGGCGGTCAAACGGCAGCCCGCGGCGCAGGCGTTCCGAAAGCATCTGGTTGAACAGAGACGACTGAGCGGCGTTGACAAACAGTTGCTGGAGGTTCCAGGGAACGGCTTCGAGTGCGTGCCGGAAATCGGCGGCTGTGGACGCGCCGTCCTCGGCGAGCCGATGCAGCATCGACCGCTCGTAGCCGAGTTGGCCCGGCATCTCATCGAGGCACGCTGCCCAGTCGGGATCGTCGCTTTCGGCCTCCGCGGCAACGAACGCCCGCGCCGCCTGCGTTGTTTCGGGTTCGGTTTCAAACGGATTGGCGACGTACGACAACACCGCCTCACGCCACTCGCCGGCAACGATGTTGCGGCCGACCTCATGGGTCACCGGCCGGCGGCTACCGAACCGCTGTTGGCCGAACCAGTTGGGAATCCCGGCGACAGCGGTGTCGTCGCCCTCGTCGCTCGTTTTCTTGTTCCCACCGAAGGCTCGCAGATCATCGGTGATCTTTTCGACGCGCTCGGCTGCGTCGGTGGCAGCCTCCCGCACCCGGATCTGAAATCGGTTGCCGTGGAGATCACCGAACGAGATCGGCCGGCCGGTTCGACCGAGCACGTCGATATCGGCGGCCTGAATATCGAGGTCGGCGATGGCCTCGGAATCGCCGTTGCTCACGGAGAAGAGCTGTGTCGTCACCGCGTGTTTGTCCTTCGTGCCGGCCCACGAGATCCGCTCGCGGCTGATCTCAAGGGCATCCGAGAGTCGGCTGGCGAAATCGTTGGTGTCCCACGACCGCAGCGTCGCCCGCAGCAGGATCTCGGGGTAGGCTCCGGGGTCGGCGTCGATCGGTTCGGGCTCGAAGTTCTCGATCTCCTCAACCTGGAAATCCTCGGGCTCGACGCGGAGTCGACCACCGATCCCGTCGGCGTCGCTGACGTAGTAGTCGATGCCGACTGCCTGTTCGATGGGGTGGGCCTCACGCATCGCCGACCACTCCGGGCGACCGGCGGTTGTTGTGCATACCTCCTGTCGACCGGGCTCCCACATCGATCTGTCCCTTTCGGCGGAGGCGGCAGCGTGCGGCGATAGCGAACCGAGCGATACTTGCGGCGTCCCGAGCGAGCCCGGATATGGCAGCAACAGAGACGATCACCGCTCACGGCCACGAGCACGTCAAAGCGACCCACGAGTCGACCCTTGAGTTCACCAGCGACGACTGGCTCACGCCTGCCGGCGACTGCATCCTCGGGATCGAGGCCGATCAGGTGCCAGCCGACTTCGATCCCGCGTTTGTCGCGGCAGCCCAATCGGCTGACGCTGAGATCACGGTCACCATCGAGGCCGGCGACCACAGCCAGACGATCACCGGCCGCGGCCACCCCGAGTTAACCTTCGATGACGACCGCAGCATGGTTGCCCGCACCTCCACGTACACCGACGACCGCACCGTCATGATCGACGCCGACGCCGCGGCCGCCGACATCGACCGCGAACTGGTGGCGGCACTCGCCGACGGCGCGACAGCGACCGTCGAATTCCGCGTGACAACGTAGCCCACTGACGGCCGAGGGCTGCCAGCTGACGACGCTGTTGTTTTACCGCCCGCGGTCATAGCCGCCCATATGCCACGTCGACGTGCGGTTCTCGCCGCCCTCGGGGCGTCGGCCGGGCTGGCCGGCTGTCTCGGCGAGCCGCCGGAACTCGATCCACAACTTCCGGGCTTTGAGGATGCGGAAAATGAGACCGCGGAGACCGATCCGTTTTCCGGGATTGTGTTTCGTGATGCGACACTCCGTGATCGCGGATCAGCCGTTGATTTTCGCGTGACCGCCGAAAACACCAGCAATGAACGACAGCCGATCACGCTCAGAGCGTTTCTGTACGGGGAGTCAGAGTCCGAGCCGCTTCGAACCGTCGATCGCGTGTTCGATCTGCGGCCTGGTGTCGAAGAACGCGTCGGGTTCCGCGACGGCGGGATTCTCCTATCACAGTCGGTACAAGACCGACTCACACGGCTTACGATCAACGCCAAGGTCGGGGATTTCGATGCGAACTTCGCGGAGCTTGCCACCTACTCGGGTGAGGACGTTCGGGCGGTTCTCAGCGGCTCAGACTAGCAGTCGGCGTCGCCGACCGGCCCGGAGATCGGCGGCTCATCGGACTCGTAGTCGACGCCGCTGCCGCCCAGCGGGAGATTAAACCGGTACTCGTAGGCGATCGCAAACAGCCCGAAGGGGTCGCTGAGGAACCGATCGACATCGGTCACTCCACGGAAGACGACGCCCGTCCGAAGCTCGATCATCGGCGGCACGTCCTCCGCGGTTGTCCCCGCAAGCTCAACCCCAAGGGTGCCCGGCCCGCCAAGATTAGTCAGCAACGAGAGGTGGACGACCATCTCGATCTGTGGGCCGAGTGTGCCGATCGTGAAATTGTAGCCACCCTCCGGGAAGCAGGCGTTGTTGTCGGGGGCGTCGGTCTGCTGGAGCGGAATGGTGGGGTCGGCCGGTGACGGGCTGATCGCCGCCGCACCGCCGGCTCCAGCACCGACGGCCGCAACCGGGCTTGTGGCGAGCAGGAGGCTCACCGCCACGGCCCACAGCCGGCGCGTCCTCGGGGCGACCATAGCAGCGTATTATGAGCGCGTGTACAAAAGCTTCCTCAGCGATCCCCAAACAGTCCCTCCAGCAGGAACGTGGCTGAGGCCTCGTTTGTCGCCAGCGGCGTGTCATGCACATCGCAGATCCGCAACAGCGCGGAGACATCCGGCTCGTGTGGCTGGGCGGTCAGTGGATCCCGAAGGAAGATCAGCCCCTTGCAGTCGCCGTCGGCGATCTCGCCGCCGATCTGCATGTCACCGCCGAGGGGGCCCGACGCCTTCCGTTCGACCTCTAAGTCGGTCGCCTCCATCAGCCGTTTGCCGGTCGTGCCGGTCGCCATCAGTTCGGCCTCAGAGAGCCAGTCTTCGTGTTCCCGAGCAAACTCGATCAGGTCATCCTTCTTTTCATCGTGGGCGATCAGTGCCAATCGCATCGACTGTCGCTGTGCTCGCCGGGGGCTTGAAACTTCCCGGTGTTACTCAAAGATCGCGTCGAACGCACTCGCGCCCAGCGGATCGAACGTGCCGGCGGCGGCGTTTTCGGCGACGTGGGACGGGGAGGCCATGCCAACGAGGGCGGTCGTCACGCCGGGCGCGCTCCGGGCGAAGTTGATCGCCTGCTGGGCGGTCGTATCGCCGGCCAACTCCGCGGCGATCGCCGCCGGCAGCGACGCTGCCAACGCGCCCTGCCCGAGGCTCGCGCTGGTGACAACGTGGAGCCCGGCGGCGTGGGCGTACTCCAATACACTGACCGGCCCCTCCGCGTCGGCGTCGGGTGGGGCCGGCTGGGTCGCCCGCCTGAAGGCGTCGGCCATCTCAACGTTGAACGGCAGTTGTAACACTTGGAGGCCGTGGTCGTCGACACCGACTGTCTCGGCGGCCTGCGCGGCTCGATCCAGCAGGGTCGGCAGCGAGAGATGTTGCTCAGCCTCTGGCTCGACCCGAAACGCTTCCCACGTTGCCACCCCATAACAACCGATATCGCCGGCCGCCCGCCGCCGTTCCAACAGCTCGAAGGTGGCTTCGAGGCTGTCGTAGACCGCCTCCGGCTCGCGGTCGAGTAGCTGTGTTTCGGGGTTGTGGACGTAGTAGCAGTCGATCCGGTCGAGGTCGAGATTCGACAGTGACCGGTCGAGCAGGTGGTCGATGACGCCGGCCTCGATGCTGTGGCTGCCCCGAACGAGGGTCTCGGGATCGACGATCCCGGGCTCGACATACTGCTCGCGGATGTACTGCCCCGGCTCGGCGGGTCGCTCGCCGTCGAAGGGGAGAAACCCGCCTTTCGTGGCAACAACGATCTCATCGCGGTCGACATCGCTTCCGGTGAGGGCGTCGCCGACAACGCGCTCGCTGCGCTGACAGCGGTAGTTGATCGCCGTATCGATGAGATTGATCCCATTCTCAAGGGCGGCGGTGATCGCCTCGCGGTAGTCGTCGTCGACGGCGTCGGTCGGCTCGCCGAGATAGGTGCCGAGGCCGATGGAGCCGGCGACGCCGGGCGGGAACCGCCGGAAGTAGGTGCGGCCAAAGCTGTCGCCGAAGCGGTCTCGGTAGTTCCACGTCCCGCGTTCGGTTGCCATACCCTCGCTTTCGGCCCATGGCGAATAAGCGTCGGGATCGCGGTCAGCGCGTGTCAGCCGTCGTCCTGCGACAGCTCACATGCTGGCCGCGCCGCGGCCGCTCACACGTCCCCCGAGAGGCAGGCAAAGATCTCCTCGACGAGTCGATCCCGGTTCATCGCCGGCTCTTGGTCGGTTTCGCCGCCATCGGTGACCTCGGTTTGGGGGGCGATCTGACCGCCGCCCATCCGGGCGTGGCCGCCGGCACTCGCGGTTTTGGCGTCGGCGGTCGCCTCCTCTAAGGCCCGGCCCATGTGGACGCGGTCATCCCGGGAGCGACCCGAGAGGTGGATCGTCCCCTCGCGCTCGCCGATGACGACGACCGCGGTGATCCCCTCCAGGCGGATGAGTTCGTCGGCGGCCTGTGGGATCGCGTCGGCGTTGGTGACGGTGCCGACATCCGAGACCGCAAACGAGCCCTGGGTCTGGCGGCCGGCGATCGCGCGGGCCTTGATCTCCAGCACCTCGGCGTCGACCTCGGGGTTGGCGATCCGGTCGAGTTTGTCCTCGTCGACACCGGGCTGGAGGTAGGCGGCGGCGTCGAAGTCGGCGGCCGACGCCCCGACGGTTAGATGTTGGGTGTCCGCTAAGATCCCATACAGCAGGCCGGTCGCGGTAAAGGAGGGGACGACACGGGTGGCGTTGGTCTCGCTGGCGTGTTCGTCGGCCGGCACCGGCACCGCGCCGATGTCCCGGAAATACTCGGCAATGATGCTTGCACAGGCGCCGTAATCTGTACGCACGTCGGTGAACTGCTCGCCGCTGCCGTCGCCAGGGTGGTGGTCGACAACCGCCAACGGGAGAATCCCATCGCAGCCATCGAAGCCGCGGGGCTCGTTGTGATCGACAAGGATCACATCCTCGGCGGCCAGCTCGGTGACGTGGTCGACAGCCTCGATATCGAGTTCGAGGACGGTTCGGAACGCCCGGTTTTCCTGGTGGCGGATCTGGCCGGGGTACTGGATCGTCATCTCGGTGTCGACCTGCTGGCCGAGGGCGGCGACACCCATCGCCGCCGCCATCGCGTCGGGATCGGGGTTTGGGTGCATGAGCACGACCGCCGCCTCGCGGTCGGCCACCAGCTCGGCGAACCGCTCGCCGGGGGTCGTCCGCAGCCAGCGGTAGGCAGCCACCGCCAGCCCGGCGATGACGACGAGCGCGATGGCGACAAGCAGCGGCCGGCTCTCGACGACCGTTGCCGCCGCCGAGAGGGCTCCCTCGACGGCCATAGACTGCTCCATACCACGCCTATCTGCGGCCGACATGAAGAACGTTCGTGTCGGTCTCTTGTTTGTTGACACCGAACCTGCCCGCCAACCGACGACGCTGGTGGCTTACTCGGCGGTGTAGGTGTCGACCGCGTCCCGATACCCCTCGCGGTAGGTCGGATACGTGAACTCGTAGCCAAGCTTGCGGAGGTAGTCGTTCGAACAGCGTTTGCTCGTCAGCACGCGCCGGCGACCCGCATCCGAGAGGTCACTCTCCGCGAGGCGTTCTTCCGTGGTTTGTTTGGGTGGTGTCTCGACACCACACTGGTCGGCCAGCCAGTCGGCGAACTCCCATTTGTCGGCTGGTTCGTCGTCAGTGACAAGCACGACCTCGTCGCGCGCACAATCCTCGGTCAGCAGGAAGGCGACCGCACCGGCGGCGTCAACGCGGTGTACCATGTTGAGATAGCCTTCCGTCACCGGCCCGTCGAGATACCGATCCAATCGGTAACGATCCGGGCCATACAGCCCGGAAAAACGCGCAACGGTGCCGTCGATCCCGTGGGCGGCGGCGCGCTCGCGGGCGATGCGTTCGGCCTCGACGAGCACCTCGGTCTTGGCGGTCGTCGGCTCCAGCGGCGTCTCCTCGTCGACCCACTCGCCATCGTGGTCGCCGTAGACGCCGGTCGAGGAGGTGTAGATGAGGCCATCCGGCGGCGACTCGCGGGCCCCGTAGCTGTCGATCGCGTCGCCCAGCGCGTCGACGTAGATCTTTCGTGCTGCTGCGGCGTCTCGCCCACCGGAGGAGGCGGCGAAGACGACCCAGTCGGCGTCCGGGAGCCCCGCAAGGTCGTCGCCCTCCGTGAGATCGGCCTGATGGGGGCTAAAGCCGGCGTCTTCGATCGCCTCACAGCCCGACTCCGATCGGCGGACGCCGATCACGTCGTGGCCTGCCGTGGTGAGCTGGCGGCCGAGTTCGATCCCGATGTAGCCACAGCCGAGGATGACGACCCGCATCTCACGCCTCCAGCCGTTGTTCGATCACCGACTGGATCGCCGCGAGTTCGGTCAGGCTCATCTCGATGCGGCCTTCGATGGCCTGCTGGACTTCCTGGCCGGTGAGGTCGACAGTGAGTTCGGCGGCGATGGCGTCGACATCGAGGACGGCGGTCGTCATCCCCATCAGCAGGTGGTCGCGGGTTTCGAGGACGACGGCCTCGGCGTCGGGCGCGTCGTCGTCGAGGGCGGCGATGGCGGCCGCCTCGGTGAGCGTCAGGTCGGCGACCTCGCCGTCGGCGACGGCCTCGATGGTCTCGCGGTCGAGGTCGGTTTCGGCGACCGCGATGTCGACGCCGACCGCATCGAGGACGGTTCGAAGGTACCGCCCGTAGGCCCCGAGTAAGCCGTCCGGAGAGAGGTCGTCGGTGTCGTCGGCAACAGTGTGTAACATACTCTGCGTTGCGCCAGCACGGTGAAAACCCTTGTCGCTCGTCGGAATCGCTGTTCTGGCGGTCGGTTTTACCGAAGCGCCGAAACAGTTCGTCGGTTCTATTCTCCGGCAGCAGTCCGCATCCCGTTCGCCGGCAGCAGCAACCAGCATGTTGGGCTACCGTATTGAGTCGCAATCCACTACGTGTACAGCGTACGATCAGCCACTGAGCATCGCCGCAAGATACCGTACCGTGTGCGATGGCTCACGCTATATCCACGTTCGAAATGACGAACTTGCAACCGCCATCGAAGCTTTCGATGAGCTGTAGATCCCACTGGTGGGAGTCGGCGATGCGCTCTACTATCGCCAATCCCAACCCAGTTCCGTCCCGTGCGTCCGTTTCCCCGACGTCGAACACCCGCTCGCGTCTGGCTTCCGGAACCCCACACCCGTCGTCTGCCACATAGAACGCGTTTCGGGTGTCGGCCCGTGTTGACGTTGTCATCTCGTCGTGGATCCCGATCCGGACGGTCACTGGCCGCTCGTTGTGGTCGATCGCATTCCGGAAGAGGTTTTCTAACAGTCGTGACAGCCGATCGCGGTCACACTGCAACTCGAATTCGTCAACGACACAGAGTTCCGAATCGCCCGTTTCGACGAGATCCCACGCCGAATCAGCGAGTGCCGTGATCGACACCGAGGTCGTCTCCGCAACCAGTTCCGACTCCTCTTTGAGGGTGAGTGTTTCGTCGATGAGCGTTCGCATCCGCTCGTGGGCGCGTTCGATAACCTCGACCTGATCGGCGTTTGCGTCGGTCTTTATCTGTTCGAGATAGCCTGACGCAATGTTGATCGGGTTTCGGAGGTCGTGCGACAGAATCGAGGCGAACTGCTCGAACTGCTCTTTTCTCTCTCGGATCCGCTCGTTCCGTCGTTCGAGTTCCGCCTTTCGGCGTTGCTGTTCGGTTACGTCGCTGTAGAGTTCGAATGCGTACTGATCGCCCCGATGTTCGTAGGGAACGTGTCGGTGCAGGAAGGGCCGGACACCAGTTGCCGTTTCCCGTGTCACGATGCGTTCGGTATGCGTTTCGTCGTCGCTCTGGCGTGTACACTCCACTGCATCCCCGTGGGAACCCGTCGGCACGACAAACTCCGTTAGCGGCTGTCCGATGATCTCGCTATCATCGTACTCAAAGACGTTTTCGAATGCGGTATTGACGCGACGAACGATCGGGTCGCCGCCCACAAACTCGGTTTCGACCACGGGATCCGGAAGGGATGTAAAGAGATGTTTTAGTCTGTACCTCGTTTGTGGCTGGTGGTTGAACTCCTCCGTTGCAGTGGCCTCCGCCTCGGTGGTGTCACGCTCCGTCTCGCCGTTGGCGACAGTATACGGTGCAGAAGCATCGGCATCCAACCACGGTACAGCCACCGCGTCGTCGTTGGACACATCCAGATGTTCATCACGGACATCGCGGACGAATGCCACCCGGACACCAACCTCATCAGCGATCTCCGCGTTGGTCATCGTGGGGGTCTCTACCGAGAGATCGATGATCCTTCGTTCGGTCTCGCTCAGCGAGTCGCTGTTATGTGAATCCATACAGCGTGGTTCCCTGGCGAGTTCGCCACCGCCCCGGCTGGTGGTTCTTTGTGGACACTCCGGTCAGCGGTACCTGTTTTTCCAGCATCAGCGTGATGAGTCCCGTATCTATTATCAGCGCAGAGTATAATATTACCGCTTTTTGGGTATATAGTTTATATACTCTGCGTAGACACATCACACAACGCCGCTAACCATGTATCTCTCAGCGAGAGTAACAGAGATGCATCCACAGGATATTGCTTTCGGCGGTTTCAGCGGCGTCGGATCGAACGACGGAGCCACGCGTCAACGGTATCGCTGTCGTCTCATACGGGTTGCTGTCGGACGTTCCCGTTCGACCGCCGCCCGGTGGGCGGTCGAGCCGGCAACCGTCTCCAATATACAGTATCAGGCCTGTTTTAGCAGACTCGCGCCGTCGAAGTCGGTGCGCTCGTAGTCGATCTCCATCAGATCGAGGATCGTCGGCGCGATATCGTAGAGATCCACGTCCTCGATCGTTGCCTCCGGGTCGTCGATCAGCAGTGTCGCGTTATCGAAGCTGTGCATCCCGTTGCGCGGGCCGGTATCGAAGACCGCGTCGTGGCCGCTGAACCCGGATTTCAGATCGAAGCCGTGGTTCGGGATCGCCACGAGATCGGCGGCGATATCGTCGTGGTCGCCGCGGAAGGCGTCTTCCTTCTCGACGACCCGTTCGCAAACCGGCGTGCCGTCGGGGCCCTCCAGGTTTTCGAGCCGCTCTTTGAGATCCGCTCGAACCGCCTCGTACTCGGATTCGGGAACGCTTCCGCGGGGTTCCCGGCCTTCGAGGTTGATGTAGAACCGCCCCGGGATCAGCGAGTAGGCGGTCGCATCGTCGGCGATATCGCCGAGTTCGCTGTGGTCGTCGTCCTCGTAGGACAGCAGGCCCTCCTCTTCGAGCCATGTGTTGCAGTGTACCTCGTAATCGAGGCTGGTAAAGCCGTGGTCGGAGGCGATCATCAGCGTCACGTCATCCGGCAGCATTTCCCGGATCTGGCCGATGTAGTCGTCGAGCTGCTCGTAGAACTCGAAGAAGGCCTCCCGGTTCTCGCCGTCGTGTTCGTAATCCTTGAACAGGAAGTGGTTGATCCGATCGGTCGTCATGAAGACGCCAAAGAAGAGATCCCAGTCGTCGGCCGACAGATAGTGTTCGAAGGCATCAAACCGCCGATCCATGGTCTTGTGGGCGTGGTCGACAAACTCACTTTTATCATCTTTGTGGCCGAGTTTGGCGTTGACATCGATGATGTAGTCGCCATCCTCCAGCGTCTGGGTTAGCTCCTCGGGGTGGCTGGCCTTCTCGACGCTCGGCGAGAGAAAGCCCGAAACCATCCGCTGGACGTTGCGCTGTGGCGGGAACGTCACGGGCACGTTCATCACCGTTGCTTCCCGGTCGGCCTCGGTGACGCGATCCCACAGCCGGGTTGCCTGCACGTCACGGCCCATTGGCACGTAGGTCTCATAGGAGCCGTTTTCCCGATCCTGGAAGCCATACACACCGGTTTCGCCGGGGTTGACGCCCGTCGTGAGCGCGGGCCAGCAGGCACTCGACTCCGGCGGGACGATGCTGTCGATCGGCCCCGCCGACCCTTCCTCGATCAGCGCGGATAGATTCGGGAAGCGGTCGCTGTGCTCCGCAAGAAGACTGTACGGCACACCGTCGATACCGATGAACGCAACGCGGGGGCCGTCATCACCGCGTAGCCGTTCGAACAAACCCATATGCTGTCTACTGGTGAGTCACATAAGAAGGTTCAGTTTTCGGCTCATTTGGGCCGCTGTCGGTGACAGCTGCTGTTTGGCGGTGGAGGTACCCCCTGTCGAGTCGTGTGGCGGTGGAGGCAAGTACCCCGAGCCCTGAGTGCGACTGTGAAGGCCTACCAGCAAAAACAGCTCCTCGAACGGATCGGCCGCGACGGGGCAACGGTTGGCCACCAGCTGCCGGAGGGGATCGAGATCCAAGGGGAGACGATCGATCTCCGGGCGTTTGTCTTCGAGATCAAACGCCGCGAGACGATCCCGTCGGGCGAACGCGAACGGGTCGAGACCGCAAAACGCAATCTCCGCCGTGAGCGCGTCGAGCGCGTTGAGTTGATCGAGAACAACGAGGTCAGCTACGAGGAAGGCCAAGATCAGGTCGAGGCCATCGTCGGCATCGACCGCGCGCTCAACGCCCTCGATCAGTTGGAGCCGGTCGATCTCGAAGCCGAAGCCAAGCGACAGGAGGCGGCCGACAAGAAGCGCTGGACGAACTTTCTCAAGAAGGCACTCGGTCACGAAGACGACAACAGCCGGAATCGGCGATAGCAACTGTCCTGCGTCGTCCCGAACTAGTCCAGCGGCCGGAGCTAAGTGCCCGGCTCCACAACCCACACGCAATGAGCTACAACGACGAGGTCGCCCGCCTGCTGTTTGAGTTCGCCGACCGCCTCGAAGCGACGGGCGCCGAGTACAAGCCGACCGCTTACCGCCGGGCGGCCGAAAACGTCGCCGAGTATCCGGAACCGATCGAACAGCTCGCGGCGACCGGCGAGGACGCCGTCAGCGAGATCGACCGCGTCGGCGACGCCATCGCCTCGAAGATCGTCGAATACGTTGAGACCGGTGAGATCAGCGAGCTCGAAGACCTCCGGGAGTCGATGCCGGTCGATATGGACGCCCTCACCAGCGTCGAAGGCGTCGGCCCCAAGACAGTCGGCACGCTCTACGAGGAACTCGGGATCACCGATCTCGACGAACTGGAGGCGGCCGCCGAGGCCGGCGAGATCCAGGAGATCACGGGGTTCGGCGCAAAGACCGAACAGAACATCCTCGACAACATCCCCTTTGCCCGCCAGAGCCAGCAGCGCGAACGGCTCGGCGACGCCCGGCCGGTTGCTGATACGGTGACCGATTATCTCGCCGCCCACGACGCCGTCGACCGCGTTGATGTCGCCGGCTCGATCCGCCGCTGGAAGGACACTGTCGGCGACATCGACGTACTCGTCGCCAGCGACGAGAGCGAGGCCGTCGTCGACGCCTTTACCGCGTGGGACGACGCCGACGACGTGATCGAGGCCGGCAGCCACAAATCCAGCGTCCGCGCCGACAACGTCCGGATCGATCTTCGGGTCGTCGTCCCCGAGGAGTTCGGCGCGGCCCTCCAGTATTTCACCGGTAGCAAAGATCACAACGTGACGCTCCGCAACGTCGCCATCGACCAGGGGTACAAGCTCAACGAGTACGGCCTGTTCGATGTCTCTGATATCGATGACAGCGATGACGCCGACGCTGACGCCGACGCAGCAGGCGAAGCCGACAGCCAACGCGCGGGCGTTCGCCTCGCCGGTGAGACCGAGACCGCGATGTACGACGAACTCGGTCTCGACTGGGTACCGCCGGAACTTCGCGAGGACACCGGCGAGGTTGAAGCCGCGGCCGAGGGCACGCTCCCGACGCTCGTCGAGACCGACGACATTCGCGGCGACTGCCACACCCACTCCGAGTGGTCGGACGGCCGACACTCGATCGCCGAGATGGTGGCGGCCGCCGCCGACCGTGGCTACGACTACCACTGCGTCACCGACCACGCCTCTGGACCGGGAATCATCGAGTCGATCGGCCTTACCGACGACGACCTCCGCGAGCAGATGGCCACCGTCGAGGAGGCACGCGACGACGCCGCGATCGACGTGTTCCACGGTGTCGAGACCAACATCGCCGCCGACGGCTCGCTGAGCACCGACGACGACCTACTCGCGGAACTGGATCTCGTCGTCGCCTCCCCACACAGCGCGCTTGATCAGGACACCGAGGCAGCGACCGAGCGACTCTGTCGGGCTGCCGAACACCCCGCCGTCGACATCATCGGCCACCCAACGGGCCGGATGATCAACAGCCGCGAGGGGCTCTCGGTCGATCTCACCGCGCTTGCCGAAACGGCTGCCGAGCACGGCACCGCCCTCGAAGTCAACGCCAACCCGATGCGGCTCGATCTCCACGGCGAGGCGGTGCGGGCGGTCGTTGAGGCCGGCGGGACGGTGGCGATCAACACCGACGCCCACGGGCCCGCTGACTTCGAGCACGTCCGCTACGGTGTCCGAACGGCCCGCCGCGGCTGGGCGGAAGCGGCCGACGTACTCAACACAAACTCCAGCGACGAACTCGCAGCCTTCCTTCACTGATCAGCGACGCCGCCGCAAAAGAGACCGATACCTCACCGCGGTTCCCACGACTCGCAGGACTCCATGTCGTCCATCAGCTCGTCGTGGTGGGCACAGTAGGGTTGGATCCCGCTGTCGGTGCGGACGTACTGGAACTGCGCGCAGCTGCCACAGTAGCGGTCGATCGACGCCTCGGTGCTGTCGTCGGAGCGGGACGGTACCCCGCTGGTCGGCCCGCGGCTGGCGTTCGGTTGCACCTTGTCGACGCTGCTGGTGGTCGTTGTCGACCCGTCTGTCCTGTCAGTCGTGGTCGACCCACCTGTTGTTGACTGTGCGTTGGTCGTCGCTGCGGACTGGTTGCTCGTTGTTGCTGACTGGCTGCTCGTCGCCTCGGACTGACTGCTCGTCGGCGACCCCGTGTTTGGCGTTGTCGACGTACCCGTTGTCGACGCACTCGCTGTCGACCCCGGTTGTGCCGTGTCGCTCCCCGCCGGCGTCGAGAGCTGCTCGGTCGCCGCGCCGCCGTCGCTGGTGGCGGCCGCCCCACCGGCTGGTGCCGATCCTGGGGCGTTGGTCTGGGTCGCCACGTCGCCGTCGGGGTCGGTGCCGAAGAAGCCGACGCCGCCGAGGCCGCCGAAGCCATCGTCGTCGTCGCCAGCGTCGCCCTGCTGGGTGATGTTGCGGATCTCCATCCGTACCGTCCCGCCCGGATCGTTGCGCGTTTTGAAGTTGGCAACCCCGGTGAACAGACACCAGAAGGTCGTCAGCGTGCCGAGAAAGTAGATGCCGGCGGTCGGCAGTGTCAGGTTCGGGCCGCCTGTCGCGCAGGTGTTGCCGATCCACTGACAGGGGTAGGCGTAGGCAAACAGCGCGACGCCGAACATGGCGATCGACGCGCCGATGAGCGCGGCCCCCCGTGTTGTCCGGCCGGCCGGCAGAATGGTAAAGATCCCAAGGAAGACCGCCGGGACGCCGACGCCGCCGAGGATCCCGGCGAGCCACCGGGCCTCGCCCAGCGAGTAGCCCTGAGCGGTCAACAGCCCCGACCCGGCGGCGACGATGCCAGCGACGACGAGGATCGCGCCGGCCACGAAGAGTCCCACACCGAGATACAGCCGTCCCCGCCCTCGCTGGTCGGCGACGGTTCCCGCATAGGCGTCCGAAAGCGCGGTCATGACCGGACGTATGTGGGCCTGGTACAAAACAGTACGTCAGACAGTTGGCACGCACAATACATCAGCTGGCTGTGAGGCGCGCGGTGACCGCCATCCGGTGATTTGCTCGGCTTCTGTGGCGGTGTCTGTCAGGGGTCGGGTGGTGTGGGATGATCGAAACGATTAGGACGAGGATGATCGAAACGATTAGGACGATACCGATCAAACTCGCGGCCATGTCAGACGAGGACGCCGACGAGGAGGCGACGCCGGCGGTGCAGCTCGGCGACGGCCGTGCCGTCGAGGGCGCGCCGATCGCCCGCGTTGCCGCCCGGCTTACATGGCCCCAGACAAAAAGCGACATACTCGAAAAGTTTGGCGAGACCGACATCCGAACGCCGGATGGCCCCCAGTCGCTGGCGACGATCCTTGCGTCGGTCGATGACACCTACTTCGACCGCCGACAGACCTTCATCGCTGCTGTCCGCGACGTGGTCGGCCACGAGCCCGTCGCCACCGAATAGCAGCCGCCAGCTTTTGTATCCGCGCCACGACGACTAGGTATGACACTCCCATTCGATCCCGCAGCTATCGATCCCGCTGAGTACGGCGAAAACCAGGCAACCCTCGAGATGGAACACGAGGACGCCATCGAATACATCCGCGAGGTCTGTCTCGACAACGGGTTCGGGGTTCCAGTCGAGTTTTCGCCCTCGGAGCTGCTCAACGCGAAGGTCGCTGCCGACCGCGACCCCTACTACGTGTTGGGGGCCTGCAATCCCGCGATGGCCGACCGCGCGCTTGATGCGACCGACAAGCGGATGGGCGCGCTGTTTCCCTGCAACATGATCATCTGGGAGGAAGCACCGGGCGTTCAGCGCGTCTACCACCTCAGTATCATGAAGATCGCCCGCCTGCTTGGGTTGCCGACCGACGACGAGGCCATGGATGCTATCATCGACGACACCGGCGAGATGGTCGAGGCCGTCTTCACAGAGTTGGCCGCCAGCTAATCCGGCGATCCGCCAAATGCGTCGAGGCCGGTCTGTCGGCCCGCAGCAAGCGTCGATTTCCGCCGCAGGTCGGCGAGGCTCACCGGGAGCTGCTCGGCGATGCCGGCGACGGCGTCGTCGAACGTCTCGCTTTCGGCGTGGTCGCCGTCGAAGGCATGCCGGATCGCCTCCCGAACCTGCCAGACGCCGACCGGCCCCCAGTAGTCATCGGAGACGTGCCGGAGGACGAGGACTTTCGCCTGCCGATCGATCGAATCGAGGTATTCGAGGACGGCCAGTCGGGCGGCGTAGTACGCCCCTGCTGTCTCCTCGACGTAGCCGGTGCGGCCCTCGCTGCCCTCGTAGTCGCTGGCGAGCCAGACGCCCGCGGTCGGATCGGGGTTCCAGACGCTGCCGGGAGCTTTGAACTCGACGAGTTCGAACTCCCACTGGCCCGATGCGAGAACGATCCAGAAGCTGTTGCCGAGATACTCGTTGTGCCAGACCGACACGGTGTCGACGCTCGTGGCGTTGCGTTGGGAGCCACGCAGATATTTGCCGACCGTGTCGTCGACGGCGGTGATCGACCACCGCGTTGGGACGAGCCGCCGATTTGCTTGCTGGCCGAGCGCGCCCGCCGAGAGGATCGTGTTGATCTCATACACGTCGAACCCGCGGTTGTAGAGGTAGTTCATCGCGCCACTCGCCCGCCAGTCGTCGTCTTCGAGCGTCTTTTTGACGGGTCGCGGGACGTGGGGGTTCTCGGTCAGGGTGGCGTCGTTGGCCCGCGCTCGCGGGCCGGTCGGGGCCGACACCTCGTCGACACTGTTGGCGAGATCGAGTTCGGGCGTGCCGCCGAGGCCAACTTCGATCCCGACCGGTCGGTCGGAGAGGGCGACCTCGCGTTGGACGCCGAGGAAGCCCTCCCATGTGTCGTGGACGTTGGTCTCGACGGGCGCGGTCTGGTTCGCGTTCAGCAGCGAGGTACGGCGTTCGAACACGTCGCCGATGCTGACGCCCTCCTCGTACCACGCGCCGTCGGTGACGAACTGGCCGGCGTCGCTTTCGTTGCCGACCGGCGAGAGGAGACCTGTCGAGACCTCGGGGTAGCCGGAGCGGCCAACGAAGATCGACGGCGAGACGCTGCCGACAGCGTCGCCGCCGCTGATGTCGGCGAACTGGTCGCCGACCCCGTCGAGGCGGTCGAGGATCTCGTAGGACTTCTCGCCAGCGAGGCGGCGACGCTCGGCGCGCTCGTTTTTCTCGATCTCGATGAACTCCGAGAGCCGCATCTATACGATGGTGGGGCGGCAGTCGGCTTCAATATTCGGTCAGTCAGTGAAGTCGTGTCCAGCTACGAATCTGCTGTATCGTGTTGAAAGCCCTCGTCGCTGTCGGCTCCCGGGACTCGCCCTTTCATTCCGCCAGGGAGGCGGCTGATTGGCCAGCCGATCTAGTTGCCTGCTTGTCAGTCCGAATACTGCCGCGAAAACAGAGCCAGTCGTTCAGGTCGGAATGCCCATCGCCTCGATCTGCTCCTGGTATCGGTTGCGGATCGTGACCTCGGTCACTTGGGCAACATCGGCGACTTCACGCTGGGTTTTCTTTTCGTTGCACAGCAGCGAGGCAGCGTAGATCGCGGCGGCGGCAAAGCCGGTCGGCGATTTGCCGGAGAGGAGTCCTTGCTCGGCGGTCGTGTCGATGATCTCCTTGGCTTTCGCCTGGACTTCTTCGCTGAGTTCGAGTTGTGAGGAAAAGCGGGGGACGTACTTCTTCGGATCGACGGGTCGCATTTCGAGGCCGAGTTCCTGGGAGATGTAGCGGTATGTCCGCCCGATCTCCTTGCGTTCGACACGGGATACCTCGGCGATCTCTTCGAGGCTGCGCGGGATGCCTTCCTTTCGGCAGGCCGCATACAGCACGGCCGTCGAGACGCCCTCGATGGAACGGCCACGGATCAGGTCTTCGTTGAGCGCGCGGCGATAGATGACTGAGGCAACCTCCCGTACCGAGCGGGGGACGCCGATCGCACTTGCCATGCGGTCGATCTCGCTGAGTGCGAACTGCAGGTTCCGTTCGCCGGCATCCTTCGTGCGGATGCGCTCCTGCCATTTGCGGAGCCGGTGCATCTGACTCCGCTTTTCCGATGACAGCGACCGGCCGTAGGCATCCTTGTTCTGCCAGTCGATGGTCGTCGTCAACCCCTTGTCGTGCATCGTCTTCGTCGTCGGCGCGCCGACACGGGATTTCTCCTGTCGTTCCGAGTGGTTGAACGCCCGCCACTCCGGGCCGCGATCGATCTGATCTTCTTCGAGAATGAGACCGGTCGGCTCGTGGATGAGCTCGTCGTCGGCCGTGCGCTTGACCTCGTCAGGATCGACGTTGTCGAGGTCGATCTCCTCCTCGTCGGCCTCGGTCTCCTGACGTTGGGACTCCCGGTTGGATCGCTGGCGGCTGGACCGTGTCATTACACTTATATGGTTGTCGACTGATTATTGTTAAACCTTGTGTATGTGGTGGGATACCATCCCGTAGATATGTTCTCAAAACCCCAAATTTTTCTGCCGAGAGCGAACTATCTTTTAGCCTCCCGACCGACCCCACAGCTATGCCGACGATCAGCTGCGATCCCGACGCGGCGGCCGACAAGCTCCGGGCGGCCGGCGTCAGCGTCGAGTCGGGGAACACCGACCACGAGCGCTGGCGGGCCGAACGCGGCGCGGCGGTCGCCGTCGCCTACGACGACAAGGTTGTGGTGCAGGGTGCCGACCCGGTCGACCTGACGCTGTTGTTGGAGGACGGCGGCGGTCGCGCCCACGTCTACTTTGATGGGGCCTGCCGCGGCAACCCCGGCCCGGCGGCGGTCGGCTGGGTGATCGTCACCGGCGACGGGATCGCCGCCGAGGGCGGCCAACAGATCGGCGAGGCGACGAACAACCAAGCCGAGTACGCCGCGTTGCTTCGGGCGGTCGAGGCGGCCCGCGATCTTGGGATCGACGAAGCCGACATCCGCGGTGACAGCCAGCTGATCGTCAAGCAGATCCGCGGTGAGTGGGAGACGAACGATCCCGCGCTTCGGGAGCGGCGTGTCCGCGTCCGCGAACTGCTCACCGAGTTTGACCGCTGGTCGATCGCCCATGTCCCGCGGGAGGTAAACGAACGCGCCGACGAGCTCGCAAACGAGGCCTTCGATGACTGATACAGATCCAACAGCTGACACTGAGTCCGACGACGCGGCACCGCTTCCGGACGCCGTCATCGACGACGCCGAGCGGCTGACGCGGCTAACCCGCGAGGCCGCTGCCGACCCCGAACGGGAGGCATACCGTGCTGACCGCGATGAGACGCTTGCGGCCCACGACTACACGGCCCGGGTTCGTGAGGAAGATGATACGCTTGTGTTGTACCCCGACGAGTGGCTCGACGGCGATACCGTCCAACTCGAACGCATCGATGACACCGACCGTGCGGTTGAAATCCCGCTTTCGGGTGGCGGCGACGATGACTGGGCCGCCGTTGCGGCCGATAACGCCGCCCTTGTCGACGCTGTCGGCGATGCCTATGGGCCGATTCACGAGGCCAACGCCCAGGCGTTTGCGGATTTTATGGGGAACCACTACTGTCAACGCATCGAGACCGCGACGGCCGAGCATCTCACCGAGTTTCGTGAGGAGTACTATCCGCGAAACGTCTGGGCTGACGCCGACCAGCAGGCCGCGTTGGATGCCTCTCTGGAGTATCTGTTTGCGGTCGCCGACACGGAGTGCCCGGAACGGTCGGCGAAAACGTAGGTGACTGTCGGTGACGCGTTACCGATCGATCAGCGCGCGCACGTCGTCGGCGCGCTCCTCGTCGGTGACGAACTTCGAGAGCGTCCACTCGAACTGATCGAGGATGGCATCGTAGCCGGCGTCGGTGAGCTCGTACTCGTTTGTTCGCTTGTCGAGTTCGCTCTTTTCGACGAGCCCCTCCTCGACGAGGTCGTCAAGGTTGGGGTACAGTCGTCCGTGGTTAACTTCCGTGTTGTAGTAGTTTTCGAGTTCTCGTTTGATCGCCAGCCCATAGCGTGCCTCCTCGGCGAGGATGGCGAGAATGTTCTGTTGGAACGCGGTGAGATCCCGCACTTTGCCCGAACCGTCGCTGATTGATTGTGCCTCTGACATCCTCTATTGATATGTCATGTATCTATTTAACAGTTTGCAAAACCAACAATTCGAACCGCCCGTTATCTCACAACTCGGCGGTATAACAGCAAAATACTATAGATTGTTGTCCAGAACCGGGGTTCATAGTAGCTTTTCATTGAATTAGTACAATAGATTGTGTTTTGTTATCCTCGCTTTTGGACGCACCGCGAAAACACCTGCTGCTGGTATGCTTTGTGTGCATATCCTCTCCGGGGCCGCATGCGATATGCGCATGGGTAATTATTTTAGCGTGTGGCGGCTACACTACTATGGTATGAGTGCGAGCACTGATTCACTCGGCATCCAGCATCTGACGGTCGTCCCGACGAACTTCGAGTCGGCGACCGCCGAGCAGCCGACGGCCGACAGCGACGACACGACGCAGTCGTGATCCCGTCGTTCGCCCGGTGATGTCGACGATACCACAGAGCCAAACGCATTTTATCCCACCGCTGTTAGCTACTGGTAATGGCCAACTGCGACGAGTGTGGTGCCGAGGTGAACATGCCGTATCAGTGCCAGCGGTGTGGCCACACCTTTTGTGCTGACCATCGGCTGCCGGAGAACCACGACTGTCCGGGGCTCGATGATTGGAACGATCCCGATGGGGTCTTCGACAGCGGATTCGATGACTCGGTTGCGAACCAAGGGGGAACATCGACGACACAGGGACTCCTCAACAAACTGCGGAGCGTCGGTGGCCCGCTTGGCTATTTCCGCGGCAACGCGGCCTACACGCTGCTGGGGCTGATGTGGATTACGTTCCTGTTGCAAGGGCTTGTCAGAGTCTTCGCCGGCCGCGATGTCTCCTACGCGCTGTTCACGCTCTCAACGGTTCATCCGGAGTACATTTGGACGTGGATTACCTCGATCTTCGCCCACGGCGGGCTCTACCACCTCGCGGCCAACAGCATCGTGCTGTTTTTCTTCGGCCCGCTGGTCGAACGCTACACCGGCTCAAAGAAGTTTGTCGCCCTCTTCCTCGCGGCGGGTGCCCTCGCTGGCTTGGGCCATGTCGGCATCTCGCTGGTCATGAGTGAGACCTCCCGCGTGCTCGGGGCCAGCGGCGCGGTCTTTGCGATTATGGGTGTCCTCACCGTCCTCAAACCGGATCTGAAGGTACTGCTGTTTTTCGTGATTCCGCTCCCGTTGTACATCCTCACCGCGGGCTTCGCGCTCATCTCGGTGCTGTTCTTTGTCAACCCAGATGCGGCCGGTTCGGCCGGGATGGGTAACGTTGCCCACTTCGCCCACCTCGTCGGCCTCGTCATCGGACTGTGGTACGGCCGCAAACTCAAAGGCGAGGTTCGGGTGCCGAACCAACTCCAGTTCGGTGGCGGCCCTGGCGGCCCGGGTGGGCCCGGTGGGCCGGGCGGCCCTGGTGGCCCCGGTCGCGGACGGTTTTAATCGTGGAGTTCGTTCGCCCCGAATTTCTGCCGGACGCGTCGCTGTCGCAGGCAGAAATGGAGTCGCTCCAGCGGGAGATTGCCGACAACGCCGTTTTCGCGGATCGCTTCGGGTTCGACCCGGCCACAGTTCGAACTCCTTCGGAGCCGTCCCAGCAACAACTGACCACTACCGCACGTGATGCTGACAGCACCGCATCCGTCGACGCCCCGCTCGTCGCTGGCGTCGACCAAGCCTTTCTCGATGATCGAGCGATCAGCGCGGTCGTCGTCCTGCAAGCCGGCGACGTCGTCGAGCGCGCCCACGCCGTGACCGACCTCTCGATCCCCTACATCCCGGGGTTGCTGGCGTTTCGTGAGGGTGGCCCCATCGTGGCTGCACTCGAAACACTGGATCGGACGCCCGACCTGCTCTGTCTCGACGGCAGCGGCCGCATCCACTACCGACAGGCTGGACTGGCGACCCACATCGGCGTCGGCTTCGACACCCCGAGTATCGGGATCGCCAAGAGCCTGCTCTGTGGGACGCCCCACGAGTCGGTCGACGGGCGACCGACCGGCTGGCGGACGCCAATCGAAGCCGACGACGATGTCGACTGCACCGATGGCACGGTCATCGGCTACGCCTACCAGTCGAGACAGTACGACTCACCCAGCCGCCACATCAACCCACTGTACGTCAGTCCTGGGCACCGCGTCGCCGCCGAGACGACCACCGACCTCGTCGCCGCGCTCTGTGATGGCTACAAGCTCCCCGAGCCAACACGGCTGGCTGACAGCTACGCCGCCGAGATCAAGGCTGAGTTATCGTAATCGCGGTGTCGGCGGAGGTGCGTCGACGGCTCGAAGAAGCCGCATAATTAACACCCCTGGCAGCAACGTGAGAGTGTGCAACCGAAGACGGTACTCATCACCGGCTGTTCATCCGGGATCGGGCGGGCGACCGCGCTGGCGTTCGCCGCGGAGGGGTGGACGGTGTATGCGACAGCGCGCGATCCCGACGACATCGAACCGCTTGCCGACGCCGGCTGTGAGACCGCCGCGCTTGACGTGACCGACGAGGCCGACATCGACCGCGTTGTCAATCGGATTCTCGACGAGGAGGGCGTCATCTCCTGTCTCGTCAACAACGCGGGCTACGGCCAGTTCGGCCCCGTTGAGGACGTGCCGATGGAGAAGATCGAACAGCAGTACGCGGTCAACGTCTACGGCCCCCACCGCCTCATCAAGGCTGTCCTCCCGCATATGCGCCGCGAGGAGGACGGCACGATCATCAACGTCTCCTCGGTCGCCGGCCGCGTCGCCTTCCCCGGCGGCGGCGTCTACTGCGGCTCGAAGGCTGCCATCGAGGCGATGTCCGACGCGTTGCGCGCCGAGGTCGACCCCTTCGATATCGACGTGGTTGTCATCGAACCCGGCCCGGTCAAGACGGGGTTCACCGAGCGCGCCGAAGACGAGGTCGACACCATCGACCGTTCGGGAGCCTACGAGGAGTTCTACACGATGTTCGACGACACCCAAGCCATCGGCGGTGATGGGCCGGGATCGGTCGAACCTGAGCGTGTCGCCGAGGATATCGTCAACGCCGCGAGTTCGACCAAACCGCCAGCACGGATTCCGGTTGGGACACTCGCGTCCGCTTCCGTTCTCGCCCGGTTCATCCCCGACAGCGCGCGCGACGCGCTGTGGTCGTGGTTACGCCGGCTGGGCTGACAGACTGATTGCTGTTTACAGCCCGACGTACGGTGGCAACTGTTCGACGGCGGAATCAACGACGACGGTTTCTATCTGCCCCTGGTAACCGAATAGATCGGAATCCTTCACCGTCACGACCGTCCACGGCGAAATATACGGCGGTTTTGAGAGCGAGCCGTGTTTCCAGTCCTTGTTCTGGATGCTGATAGCCTCGTCTCGCTCCGTCGTCGTGATGAGCATAGCGAGATATTCCGTGCCGTGGAACGAGTGAGCGTCCGTGCTGATGATGACGTAGGGGTGATCATCTGGATCGTTCGTTCCGTCATTCGCCTCGAAGCCGAACGGGTCTTCGGCCCAGACGACATCGCCGCGTCGGATGCGATTCGGGAGCTGGCCGCGAGTCATTCCGCGCGTCGCTCTCGATCCGGCGGTAGTTCGGCGTTGTCGGCCTCGGCCTCGCGGTCGTAGCCGCCGTACCGATCGGTGTCGATAGCCTGCTGGCTCACGAGTGCGGCCCGATGCGTGGCGAGTTCGGCCTCGTTGATCGACCAGTATTTGTCGGCGTGTTCGACGAGATCCGTCTCCGCGAGCCGGGAGAGCGTCCCGCGGACGCTGCCCGGTGGAATACCAGTTTCGTCAGCGATCTCCTTCGGCGGGAACGCCTGCTCGGAGTGGGTCGCAAGGAACTGGAGGATCGTGTGGGCGTTCGTCCCCTGTTCGTAGACTGCGCGATCGTCGTCGCGGTCTTTGAGCCGGTCGAACTCGTCTTTCGGGATCGCCATTGTATCAGTCTGTAACGAGCCGTAACGAAAATAGCTTTGGTCGCGCCGACTACCGCAGACAGGCCGCTACAACGCGCAACGCAGCCTCACCACGGACTTCGTCAGCGAGCAATGGTACCCGCTTGACCGTCCGACTGCGGAAGAGGTCGGTCGCTGCCTGTAGCGCGTCCTGCTGGACTTGCCACCGTCGTTGGCAGAACTCGCAGTCTTCGAGGTTCGGCGTGACGATCCATTCGGGGTCGATCTCGGCGTCGGTGATGTCGTCGACGCTCTCCATGACGCGGTTGACGACCAGCGTCTGCACCGGAATCCCGAACTCGCCGAGGCGGCCGACGAGCCGTTCGGACTCGACGACGCTCATTTCCTCGGGGATCATCACGACCCGGAAATCAGTCTGGTCGGGGTCGCGCAGGACCGCCCGCAGCCGTTCGATCCGCTCGCGTAGGTCTTCGAGATCGGCCGAGGGGTCGGGGTCGTCCTCGCCGCCGCCGAACATGCCCTTGAGCCCGTCAACCATCCCACTCATGCGCTGGCGAATGCTCATGAACCGGCCGACCATCGAGTCCATGATTTCGGGAAGCTGAAGCAGGCGCAACGTGTGGCCGGTCGGCGCGGTGTCGACGACGACGCGGTCGAACCGTGGATCATCGAGGTATTCCAGCAGTTGTCGCATCGCCGCCGCCTCGTCGGCTCCCGGCATCGACCCGCCCATCCCCATCATCGCCCCGAGGCCAGCCTCGTCGTCATCGTCGATCCCGCCGAGCATTTCGGCCATCGGGCCGAGCTGGTCGCCGAGGTCGCCCATCCCGCCCATCGGCTCGCCGTCGGCCCCAAAGACGCCGTCTTCCATCGCGGCGTCGGGGTCGATCTCGGCGGCCCACAACGGGATCCCCTCGCGGATGCGAGTCGGCCGCGCCGGGATGTCGGTGTCAAGCGTGTCCGACAGCGAGTGCGCCGGGTCGGTCGAGACAACGAGCGTCGCCTCGCCGCCGGCCGCACTCGATAGCGCGGTCGCGGCGGCCATCGTCGTCTTGCCGACGCCGCCCTTCCCGCCGTAGAGGACGTACTCGGGGGCGTCGACGCCGTCCGGGAGGTCAGTCGTCGTGGCCGTGACTTCGACCTCGGTGTCGTCGCTGTCGGTGGCGTCAATGGCAACTGACTCGTCAATTTCGTCGCCCTCGTCGTCGACTTCCTCGACCGCCTCGACATCGATATCGCTCATATCCCCCTCCAGACAGCGTGGACTTGTGTAGCCGTCGGTTGGGCACAGTCGGCGAGCGGGGTCGTCACTCCTCAGTCAGCAAAATAGTCGACCAGGCACTCGGCGGCCGCCTCGACGCGCGGTGTGACCAGCGCGAACCGAATCCACTCCTTGCGGGCCGTCCCGAACGTCGCGCCCGGCATCCCCGCGACGCCGGCCTCGTCGATCAGCGTCTTCACGTTCGCCATCGTGCCGGGGAAGTCGTCGAACCGCGCGAGCACGTAGAACGCGCCGTCGGGTGTCGTGTACTCCGCGCCGGCCGCATCGAGCGCGGTGGTGAAGGTCTCGATCCGCTCCTGCAGGCGGTCGCGGGCGTCGGCGTAGTAGTCGGGGTCGGTCTCCCGATAGGCCTCGTAGACGGCCTGCTGGGCCGGGCGGCTGGTCGTCACGTTGACGAGCATGTGCCGAGTTTTCGCGGCGTCGACGAGCGCGGGCGGGAAGACGGCGTAGCCGACGCGAAAGCCGGTGATCGCCATCGACTTCGAGACGCCGCTGGTGACGATGACGTTGTCAGCGTCGAGGGTGAGTGCGCTCTCGAAATCGCCGGAGAAATCGAAGTGATCGTAGACCTCGTCGACGACGACGAGCGCGTCGTGATCGGCGGCGGTTTCGACGACCGCCTCGACGGCCGCGAAATCGTAGACCGCGCCGGTCGGGTTGTTCGGCGTGTTGAGAACGACGAGCGCGGTGTCCTCGCCGATGGCTTCGCAGGTCGCGGCCGTGTCGAGGCTGCCGTCGCGGTCGGCGGCGACGAGGTTGGTCTCGCCGCCGAGCATCGACGCCTTGCCGGGGTAGTAGGGGTAGACGGGGTCGATCAGGACGACCTCGCTGCCGCGGTCGCTGTCGAGCGCGCGGGCCATCCCGAGGTAGTTCGCCTCCCCGGTGCCGTTGGTGACGACCACGCGGCCGGCGTCGACGTTGCGCCTGGCGGCGATCTCCTCGCGGAGTGGGCGGAGGCCGTCGCTCGGCGGGTACTGGAACTCGTCAGCGTCGCCGTCGGCGTACTCGTGGAGGCCCTCCCGTATCGCCACCGGCGGCTCCCAGTCGGGGTTGCCGCTGACCATGTCGATGGTGTCGCCGTCGGCGGCGTCGGCGTACTGCATGACGTGGAAGAACTTCGGCGTCTGGTACTCCATACTGACGGCTGACGCGCCGCTGCCCTGTGTCTTTCGTCACTCCGTCGAACCATGTTCAAAACCGTTGTAAGAGAGTGATAGGTGTAGAAAGCCATCAGTAGGCTCGGCTCCCGCAACTCTCACGGCTCGCTTCGCTCGCCGTTCGAGCGGGTCGCGGTCTCCCTGCGGTCGACCGCGCGCTCGCTGCGCGCTTCGTCGTTCACTACGCTCACTCCTGCAGTGCTTGCGTCGCCGGGGTTCGTTGAGCGCGCCTCGCCCTTTCATCCCGCCAGGATTCGGCTGATCGGTCGGCTCACCTATTTGGCTGCTCACGTCCGGACACCGCCGAGCAAACCAATCACAAAGATACACGTAGCGTGGCCGTATTGGCCCATGCGATGAACAAACGTGGGCACGTGCTCAACGCCGTTCTGTTGAGCATCGGGTTGGGGTATGTTCTGGAGCCGTCGGCCACCATCGAGACAGCGCGGATGATGGTCGAACTCCTATTACCGGTGACACTCGGCGCGCTGTTTCCGGATGTCGACACCGCTTTCGGCAAACACCGCAAGACGCTGCACAACCTCCTCGTCTTGGGGATCTTCGCCGCGTGGCCGATCTACATGGGCAACCTCAACTACGTCTGGATCGGGATTGCGACTCACTACATCCTCGATGTCGTCGGCAGCACCCGCGGGATCGCGCTGTTCTACCCGCTGTCGTCGACGGAGTACAACCTCCCGGTCGGGATTCCGGTCTCCAGCAGCAAATCCGACCTCGTGACCGTGCTGGTCACAATATTGGAGGTCGGTGCCTTCGCTGGCGTGCTGTTCTACGTGGTGCCCGAGGTGACGGCCTACACCGCTGAGATGGGGCTCAGTATTCCGCTGTAATCGTCCAAATCAATACACGCGCACGTCGTCGAAACGACCTTCGTAGAGCAGGTTTCGCGGGTGGGTCGGCTCGTCACCCGACAGCAGCAGGCGATCGATCTTCTTCCAACTGTTCTCGTAGCCAAGATGGCCGTATTCAAGCAGTCGGCGGCCGCGGTGGCTGAGCCCATCGCGGTGGACCACCTCCCGGTCGACATCGGTTGTGAGTGCGTCGACAAGGTCGTCGGTCGACTCGATATCGCGGTCGAACCGTGTCCACGCCTCGCCGACCGTCCCCGGGAGATGGGCGTATGAGGAGCCAAAGCCTGGAAGGTCGAGGTCGGCGGCGATCCGCTGGCCGCGGCGGTTCTGGTAGGGGAACAGCTTCGCGCAGTAGGTTTCGATGGCATCGATCCGAGCGGCATGGGCGCGAATCTCCGGGTGGGTGAGACTGACGTTCATAAATTCGGGATGGGGAATCACCACCGCGGCGTCCTGGCGGTCGAACTCGGCCATCGCACCCTCGAAGGTGATGAAATCCGGGATCGGCTCATCGAGGCCGATCGCCAGCAGGTGGCGACGGTTGTTCCAGTCGCCGGTAAATACCTCACGGGCGGGGACGACGCGCAGCTCCGAGTCGCTGTGGGCAGCTGCCTGCTCTTTGATCCGCGGCAGTCGTGTGAAGTGTGGCGCGTAGACGAGGATGTCGATCCCTCGTTGTTTCGCCCGCGAGACGACACGCTCATCGAGCAGCTTCGTGTGCATGTCGACGCGGGTCTGGTCGGCGTCGCTCACGGTCGATGGTTTCCCCACATCCCTTAGTCGATATCGGTTCGTCGCCCGCCGGCACAGCAATCGTTATACCGTCGCCACCGCAACGAGCGTGTATGACCCCGTGGCGGTGTGGCATCGACGGCTGTGGCACACAGACCGAGACCGTCGAGGAGCTGATCCACCACCAGACCACGCAACACACAAAACATGAGTGTCAGGTCTGTGGGACAATCGTTCCTGATGGCTACTTTGCCATCCGCCACGCCTTCGAGGAGCACACTCGCGCCGAATTCGTTCGCGCGTATGACGCCGATTCTGAGGCTGTGCGGCGACGCGAACAGCTCAAAGAACAGATCGAATCGGAAGCTGATCTCGAAGCCGTCGTCGCAAAGCTTGACGTCGTCAACTGAGCTTTTTCGCGCTGTTATCGCTCTTCGCTGTTTGCTCACGGGTGCGAAGCACCCGTTCGCACGGTCTGAGGAACTATCGTTCCTCACTATCTGCTCGCGGCTACGCCGCTCGCACGGCCCGAGGAGCTACCGCTCCTCGCTGTCTAGGACGCGGATCTGGTCGCCACGAACCGTCACCGGGATCGGGACTGTCGCCTCGTAGAGCTCGACGGTCACCTGATCTTTGCCCTCGTCGATGCGCTGGACGCGCGCTTTCTCACCCTGGAAGGGGCCGGCGATGAGTTCGACGATGTCGCCCTCGGCGATCCCCTCGACATCCGGGGTCGGCGAGAGGAAGTGTTCGACCTCCGCCAGCCCCGACTCGCCGGGGACGATCGATCGCGCGTGGGGGATCTCATCGAAGAGCCGTTCGAGCGCGGCTGTCCCGTCGGCTTCGACCATGACGTAGCTTGTTAGGGAGTCCGGCGAAAGGACGGCGTGGATCTCGTCTTCCTCCTTGGTGGCGATCATATCGGCGACCGTCTGCTCTTGGCTGGCGGTCGTTTTGACGGCGTAGATACCCATCAGACACCACCGGGGATGAAGCTCATGATCGCAAAGATGATGAAGCCGAGCAGCCCGACCAGCAGAATGCCGGCACCGGCGATCTTCGAGACCTGCGAAAACTCGTTCCACGATGGCGTACTCGCCAGTTTCAGCACGCGCACGTAGCTGTTGAGATCGTACGGAACGTCCATGTTGCCCGACGTTCGGCGCGAGGCTTTTTTTATCTATTGATGCACGTCGGCGGCCGCGTCGTCAGCAAACGGGGAGAATAAGCGCGTTATTCGACGAAGTCGATGTCGTCGTCATCGTCGACGGGTGCCGATTCGCTCGGTGTTTGGGCGGTTTCGGCCTGCTCGGCGGCGGCCTCGCTGCTGCCGTAGATCTGCGGGGAGTCGACGCCGGTGACGACGATCATGGTTCGCATCGTGCCCTCCAGTTCCTCGTCGATCGAGGTACCCCAGATGATCCGGGCGTCGGGATCGATCCGATCGTAGATCTCCTCGACGACGCCTTCGGCCTCCTCGATAGCCATGTCGTTGCCGCCGGTAACGTTGACGAGCGCGGAGTTCGCCCCGGAGATGTCGACATCGAGTAAGGGCGAGCGGAGCGCGCTTTTGACCGAGTCTTGGGCCTTCGATTCGGAATCGGACTCGCCGAGGCCGATCATGGCGACGCCGCCTTTCTCCATGACCGTGCGCACGTCGGCGAAGTCGAGGTTGACGAGGCCGGGTTTGGTTATCAATTCGGTGATCCCTTTCACCGAGCGCATCAGGACTTCGTCGCTGACCTGGAAGGCCTGCCGGACAGGGAGTTTGCCGACCGCATCGAGCAGTCGGTCGTTGGGAACGACGATGACCGTATCGCTGACATCGCGCAGGCGTTCGAGGCCGGCTTCGGCATTCGTACGCCGGACCTCGCCCTCAGCGGTAAACGGCGTTGTGACAATCGAGATGGTGAGCGCGCCGGAGTCGCGGGCGGCCTTGGCGACGACGGGGGCCGCACCAGTTCCAGTACCGCCGCCGAGGCCAGCCGTGACGAAGACCATATCTGAGCCCTCGATCTCGTCGTAGATCTCCTCTTGGCTTTCGAGGGCGGCCTCCTCGCCGACCTGCGGCAGCGAGCCCGCGCCGCGACCCTGCGTTTTCTGTTGGCCCATCAGGATCTTGCTGTCGGCCTCGATGTCAACGAGGTGTTGGACGTCGGTGTTGGCCGCGACGAGCTTCGCGCCCTGGATCCCTTCCTCGGCCATCCGGTTGACCGTGTTGCCGCCGCCGCCGCCGCAGCCGACGACGGTGATGTCGGTCTGAAGGTCTTCGAGAACATCCTGTAGCTCCTCGTCTGTCATCGAGCCCGACTGGGGGTTGCTGGGCGGGCTAGCCGACTCGCTGTTGTCGGCCTCCGGCTCGGTGTCTTCGGCCTCGTCGATGGCGTCGTCAACGATAGAGTCCATTACTGTGCGTGGCTTGCGAACCAAGCCTATTTATCTTTCCCCATTCGTCAGCCGGCCGTCTGACACGGTTTCAGCCGCCGCGTCGGCTGTCTCCGGCTCGGGCCAGGCGACCGAAAACCGCTCGACACGATCGCTTTCGACCGACTCGGGGGTGATCTCCCGACCGTTGACCGTCACGGTCTCGCCGGCTGCCAGTCGCCCGAACTTCGGTCCTTCCGGGACACCGAGCGTTTCGGCCTTCCCGGGATCGAAGCCGGTATCCCGGCAGACGACGCCCTCGGCGGTCTGTTCGACCGATTCGTACTCGGTCGCCAGCAGCTCGGCCAGTCGGTCGATCAGCTGATCGAAGGCGTCGGCCTCGGCGACGAGCGCGCGACCGGCCGGCAGCGTCGCCCCCTCGGTCGTCTCGTAGGCGACCGTCGTCTCGACAACCGCCGCCAGCGTCGCATCGGCATCGATCCCGTTTGCGGCCCCAATGAGGTCGTCAGGGAGTTTGACGACCGTCCACGACTCTGTTGGGTCGGTGTCGCCGACGCGGTCGGCGTCGCCCCCGACCGCGACCTCGCCAAACCGAAGCCCCTCGGTGATCGTCGACAGCGTCGCTTCCGCGGCATCAACGACCGCGAGCGGGCGCGTTCCGACCGTCCGGAGCCATGTCTCGCTGACAACCCGGTAGCCGAGGTCGTCGACGACGCGCTCTAGGTCGGGTTTTTCGCCGTCGATGACGGCCAACTCGGCGGCACTCGCTTCGAAGGCGGCGTCGATCACATCGCGGTTGGCGGCGGGATCGCCCATTGCATCCAGTTGCCAGTCTGAGCCGATGTGGCCGACCGCCCAGTCGGTGTCGGTGACGATCCGCTCACAGCGCGGCGTGTAGTGGCCGCCGCCGAAGCCGACAACGTGGCGCGGGTCGGCGACGCCATCCGGTCGGTGATCCGCGGTGACGCCGCCCAGATCGAGGACAGCCTCGGCGATCGCGCGGGCGGCCTCCGCGTCCCGCCACTGTGTTTCGCCGCTGCCGAGTTCGACGAACATCGACGGCGTGGAACATGCTGTCGGCCCGTGGTGAGTGCATTCGATCCCGACCTCGTAGTCGTCGGGCGCGTGCTTGCCGAGGGCGTCGACAACGGCCTTGTGGGCTCCGGGCGCGGCGCGGGCGAAGCTGCCGGCCGCGCCGCCGTACTCGGCCGGCCCGAAGTTGCCCGTGACGTGGGCGGTCAGCAGCCGGCCCGTGTCGCCAGCGTGTCGGGAGACGAAAACGAGATAATCGAGGTCGTCGGGAGCCGAGAAGGCTGGTGTCGGATCGTTGAGTTCGATGTGGATCGTGTCAAATTCGCGGAGTTCGAACCCATCGGTCGTGTAGTAGGTACCGCCGCCGTCGCCGTCGGCGCGGCGGTCATCCTCGTGGGCTGTCCACTCGCCGACGGCGCGAAGCTGCTGGCCGAGATGCGTCGAGGCCTCATCAGCCCGGCTGACGACGATGCCGATCATACCCCCGCTGGGTGATCGATCAGCAAAACGCCACCGGATCGAAGAACACAGGAATTTACGCACTGGCCGCCCGACGGCGGTGTATGGATGTGTACGGAATCGTCGGCAACCCGGTTGGCCACTCGGTGTCGCCACCGATGCAGTCGGCCGGCTTCGCCGACCGCGAAATCGACGCAACCTACGTCACCTTCGAACCCGCCGAAGCGGAGATCGAACGCGCGATCGACGGCGCGGCCGCCCTTGGGATCGCCGGGCTGAACGTCACCATCCCGTTCAAACAGGACGTCTTCGAACTCGTCGAGGCCGATCCGCTGGCCGCTCGCATCGGCGCGGTCAACACCGTTGCCTTCCCAGAGGAGGGGCCACCGCAGGGGTACAACACCGACGCGGCCGGTGTGACACGCTCCTTCGAACACCACGATGTCGCTATCGACGGTCGGGAAGCCGTCGTTGTCGGCGCGGGCGGTGCGGGTCGGGCGGCGGCGTTCGCGCTGGCCGACGCCGGAGCCGACGTGCATATCGCCAACCGCACGGTCGAGCGCGCCGAGTCGCTGGCCAGCGAGGTCGATGGCGCGATCGCTGGCGGTCTCGATAGCTTAGCGGACGCGGTTCCGTCGGCTGACCTGCTGGTCAACGCGACGAGCGTCGGGATGGAGGAGGACACAACGCCGGTACCGGCCGAGCTGCTCCACGATGGGCTTGCCGTCCTTGATGCGGTCTACACCCCACGGGAAACCCGGCTCCTCCGTGAGGCCGACGCCGCAGGGGCGACGACGATCCAGGGGTTGTGGATGCTGCTGTTTCAGGGTGTGGAGGCTTTTGAGATCTGGACTGACGCGGACGCGCCGATCGAGGCGATGCACGACGCACTTCGTGAGGCCCTGAACTGAGACCTTGGAGTGCGGTGCCGCGACAGTAGGATCGAATTGCGGCCACGTATGGCGATTTGCGTGCTAACACATGAACGCTTGAACTGTCGTGTTCGGTGACGGTACGGGCGGAACCACGAGCCGAACACGATACCAGCCCAGCCTGGCACAGGCAGCCTCACCCGCGGGCCTGCTGACGGTCTCATCGGTCGGGGGTGTGCCGGTTTTTAAATAGCGGCGTCGTGTAATCCGGGATAATGGCCCTACTCAGCAAACTGAAATCGATGCTTGGAATCGGTGGCGGCTCCGACGACTCCGAGGCGGAAACGACGGTCACGGTCGAACACGAGCCCGACGAGCCGGCCGGTGACGACCCAGCGGCCGCCCCCGAGGCGGAGCCGGTCATCGAGGATGAACCGACCGACGACGCTGCCGAGGAGCCGGAACCCGACGCTGACGAGGGCAGCGAGGCCGAACCGGCGGTGAATTCCGATAACACCGACGCTGAACCCGAACTGACCGCCGATACCGAACCCGGATTCGACGTTGACGACCCGGAGCCCGACGCGGATGCCGACGAGACAGAGCCGGAACCGGAAGCCGCAACTGACGACGACAGTGACGAATCGGCCGCCGAGGACGACGAGGGAGACGCCGACGAACCGACTGACGCCGAAGCCGACGAGGCCGAACCAACCGACGCCGCGGATGACACAGACGAAGCGACCGACGCCGCGGACGACACAGACGAACCGACCGCCGCCGCGGACGACTACAGCGACGAGCCGCTGGATTCGATCAAGGGCATCGGTCCGGCCTACAGCGAGCGACTTCATGCGGCTGGGGTTACCTCCATCGCCGAGTTGGCCGAGGGCGACGCCGAGGAGATCGGCGAGGCGATCAGTGTCTCGCCGAAAACGGTGAGCAACTGGATCGACCGCGCCGCCGAGAAGTAAGCCGCCTGCGAAATCGCGAAACTGTTACCCGCTGTCGACGACAGGAGGTGTATATGCACTCGCCGACTGTCGTCACCGAGCGGGCGGCGTTCCGCTCGCTGGCGGCCGACGCCCCGCCGGGGGCGCGCATCCCGGTCGAACTCCGGCTGTCGGTCGCTGATCCGTTTGCGGCCTACCGGCGGGCCCGCGATGGCCCCGGCGGCGTCTTTTTCGAAACGACCGGCGGGCAGTCCGGGTGGGGCTATTTTGCGGTCGAGCCGATCGAGCGACTGACGGTCAATCCCGATGCCGTCGTTGCCGACACCGAACGCGTAGCCGGCGGCGACTACCAGCGCGAGACGCCGTCGCTTGCCGCCCTCGCCGGCCTGCTCGACGGCGAAACCCTCTACCGGGGCGACTGTGAGGTGCCCTACCCCTGTGGCGCGTTCGGCTGGCTCTCCTACGATATCGCCCGCGAACTCGAAACCCTCGACGGCGACGCGGTCGACGACCGCGGATTGCCGCGACTCCAGGTCGGTGTCTACGACTGCGTGGCCGCGTGGCCCGAGCCGCACGATGATGACACTGCGTTGCGAATCACCTGTTGTCCGCGTCTCCCAGAAGCAGCGGACGCCGACGCTGTCGACGACATCTACGAGACGGCTATCGAACGCGCGTCGTCGCTGGCGACGGAAGCCCGCGAGGGCGACCCTGACATCGGTCAGCCGCCGGTCGACGTTGCTGACGCCGAGTTTTCCGGTGACACCAGCGAGGCCGCTTTTGCTGACCGCGTCCGACAGGTGAAGGCCTACATCCGCGACGGCGACACTTTCCAGACGAATCTCTCACAACGGCTGACCGCGCCCGCAGCCGTCCATCCCGTCGCCGCCTACGACGCACTCCGCGAGGTCAACCCCGCGCCGTACTCGGGGCTGATCGAGTTTTCCGGTCGCGGCGACGACCGCTGGAGCGGGATCGATCTCGTGAGCGCGAGCCCGGAACTCCTGCTGGAACGCGAGGGCGACCGCCTGCGAACCGAACCCATCGCCGGCACCCGGCCGCGCGGCTCGACGGCGACAACTGACGACGCCCTCGAAGCCGACCTGCGTGGCGACGAGAAGGAACGCGCCGAGCACGCGATGCTGGTCGATCTCGAACGCAACGACCTCGGCAAGGTGAGCGATTTTGGTTCCGTCGAAGTGAGCGAGTACCGCCGGATCGACCGCTACGCCGAGGTTATGCATCTCGTCTCCGAAGTCGAGGGCCGCCTGCGGGCGGATCGCTCGCTGGCCGACGCTGTCGCCGCGATGTTCCCTGGTGGCACCGTCACCGGCGCGCCGAAGCCGAAGACGATGGAGATTATCGACGAACTCGAAGCGACCCGGCGCGGCCCCTACACGGGGAGTGTGGCCGCCTTCGGCTTCGACGGCCGCGCGACGCTCAACATCATCATCCGCACGCTGACGCGGCACCGCGACCGGTATTACCTCCGGGTCGGAGCCGGCATCGTCCACGATTCGGATCCGGCGACCGAGTACGAGGAGACGCTGGCGAAAGGCCGCGCGCTCGTGACCGCCATCGACGACGCGCTCGCCGACAGCCGGCTGACCGTCGAGGAGGCCGCGCAATGAGCGCGGTGGAACCGAGCGCGGAGGTGGCGACATGAGCACGGACGCGCCGCCAGCGACGGCCGGGCTCATCGACGGCAATGTCGCCGACGGCCCGCGCGTGCTCGTCGTCGACAACTACGATTCCTTCGTCTACAACCTCGTCCAGTACGTCGGCGAGTTCGCCGGCGCGGTGGCCGTTCGGCGCAACGACGCCGTCGACCCCGACGGTATCCGCGGGATCGACCCCGACGGGATCGTCCTCTCGCCTGGCCCGGGAACGCCGCAGTCCGCCGGTGTCTCGATGGAGGTCTTCGACTTCGAGCGCCCGATCCTCGGCGTCTGTCTCGGCCACCAGGCGATGTGTGCAGCCCGCGGCTCCCGCGTCGGCCACGCCCCGAGCGTCGTCCACGGGAAGTCCTCGACGATCACCCACGACGGCGAGGGGCTGTTCGCGGGCCTCAACAGCGAACTCAGCGTCGGGCGGTATCACTCGCTGTGTGTCGAACGCGGCGATCTCCCGGACGATCTCGTTGAAACCGCTCACACGGCCGACGACCGCGAGATCGTGATGGGCGTCCGCCACCGCGAACGGCCGCAGTTCGGCGTCCAGTTCCACCCCGAAAGCATTCTGACAGACGACGGCAAGGGAATGATCGAAAACTTCGTCGCACTCTGTGAGGGCACCGATGACTGAGACCGACGGCCTCGTCTATCACGTCGACGGCGAGTTGGTGCCGGCCGAGGCGGCCAGCGTCAGTGTCGACGACCGTGGCTTTCGCTACGGCGACGCCGCCTTCGAGACGATGCGCGCCTACGGCGGCGAGGTCTTCGCGTGGGATGCGCATATGAGTCGCCTTCGGGAAACCTGCGATGTGCTCGAACTGGAGCACGGCATCGGCGACGACGACCTCTACCGGCGGATCGAGGACACGCTCGCCGCCAACGATCTCAGCGAGGCCTACGTCCGGCTGTCGATCACCCGGGGCGTCCAGCCCGGCAAGCTCACGCCCGACGAAACGGTTGATCCCACGGTCGTCGTTATCGTCAAACCCCTACCCCGCGGCGGCAGCGACGGCCAGCCAGCCTGGGATGGGCCGGCGACGCTCCAGACGGTCAAAACCAAGCGCGTCCCAGACAACGCGATTCCGGCGCGAGCGAAAACGCACAACTATCTCAACGGCATCCTCGCACGCCTCGAACTCCGGGTTTCTGACGCTGACGAGGCGATCATGGTCGACGGCGACGGCCACGTCGCCGAGGGTGCGACGAGTAACCTGTTTTTCGTCCGCGACAACGCGCTCCGCACGCCGAGTCTCGACGGCCCAGTGCTGCCGGGAATCACCCGCCGAGTCGTCCTCGATATCGCCGACGAAGAAGGGATTCCAGTCGAGGACGGCCAGTACACGCCCGACGAGATCCGCAACGCCGACGAGGTCTTCCTCACTAATTCGACGTGGGAAATCCGGCCCGTAGAGGTCGTCGATGGGATTCGGATCGGCGACGACGCTGATAGTGGCGGCGGTGGCGACGACAGCAACAACGAGACCGCGGAGTCGACGACTGCGGGGCCGGTCACGACGCTGCTCTCGCGGCTGTTCGACGCCCGCATCGACCGCGCCCACTACGACTGATCGCTGCCGGGAACTGTAGGATTAAACCCCCGGGGTCGTTAGCGGCTGGCAATGAGTGCTGACGGAGGTATCGTGCCGGTCGCCGACGTGCCGACGGACACCACCTTCCTGTTCCGCGTGCGGCCGACCGACGCCGACCTTCGAGAGAGCCCTGACCGAGAATCCGGTGAGATCAGGGAGGCGATCATGTTGCGGGACGAGGAGGGCGTCGTCGGCTGGCTCAACTACTGCCAGCATTTCCGGCATATCAAACTCGACAAGGGTGCCGGCGCGGAGATGCGCAACGGGGAGATCATCTGCACCAATCACGGCGCGTACTTCGAGTCTGACACAGGGTTCTGCAACTTCGGGCCCTGCGAGGGCGCGTACCTCAGCGAGGTCGATCTCGCCGTCGAGGATGGCGTGGTTCGGCTCGTCGATGACGACTACGAGTTCGTCGGCTGCGGCGGGATCGACACCGATCCGACGGATCTGGCCTCGAAATCGAACCGCGAGTTCTGATGTGAGATCCGGCTGACACCGGCGAGTATCAAGCTATATAGAGCGGTTCGTATTTGGTACGGTATGGATCAGTTCGTCAGGGAGTTGTTGGCGGGCAACGCCGCACACGCCGCGGCGTTCGACGACCGCTTCGACGATCTGCAGGATGGGCAGGCCCCACAGGCGGTTACCGTCTGCTGTTCGGATTCGCGTGTTCTGCAAGATGCGATGTGGGACAACACCGAACCGGGGGCTCTCTTTACCTGCGGCAACATCGGCAACCGGGTCATCCAGCAGACGGAGGAGGGGTCTGTCGTCTCCGGCGACGTGCTCTACCCGCTTGCGCATACCGGCACCGAGACCGCCGTTGTCGTCGGCCACACCGGCTGTGGTGCGGTCACCGCCGCCTACGAGGATCTGACCAGCGGCCTCGACGAGCCGGCCGGCATCGAACACTGTCTCGATCTGCTGAAACCCCACCTCGCGCCGGGTATCGAGCGGCTGCCTGACGGCCTCTCGCGAGAAGCAGAAATCAACCGACTTGTCGAGTACAACGTTGACCGCCAGATCGAGCACCTCCGTCACAGTACCGATGTGCCGGATGCTGTGACGGCCGTCGGCGTCGTCTACGACTTTCAGGATGAGTACGATGGCAACCGCGGCGAGGTGCACGTTATCAACATCGACGGCGAGACCGATGTTGAGTCCCTGCAGGCCGCCCATCCCGAGATCGACGACCGGATCGAGCGACTCTGGGAGTACTAAGCTCGCCAGCCGAAGCGACGGCCCTGCCCACAGGCTCGCTGCAACTCATTTATCATTCCCCTCGCCAAAGCCCGACTGTGAGCACCACACGCGACGGCGGGCTGTTCCTCCTGTTGTCGTTTCTCTGGGGCACCTCGTTCATGGCGATCAAAGTCGGCCTCGAATTCATGCCGCCGGTGTTGTTCGCGGCGGTGCGGTACGACGTGACCGCCGTGTTGCTGCTCGGCTACGTGGCCGCGACGACCGGTGAGTGGCGACCGCGAAGCCGCGACGACTGGGTGGTCGTCGGCGTCGGTGCGACGCTCATCATCGCGCTCTACAACGCCTTCCTGTTCATCGGCCAGCAGGGCGTCACCAGCGGCGTCGCCGCCATCCTCATCGCGATGAACCCGATCTTAGCGACTGGCTTCTCACGGGTATTGCTCCCGCAGGAACGACTTGGCGGAATCGAAACAGTGGGACTCCTGCTTGGCTTTCTCGGCGTCGGGTTGGTCGCCCTCCCCGAGTCCGCAGGGTCACTCGCTGACGACCTCCTTTCGCCGGCATTCGTCCTGCTGGCGGCGGCCTGTGTCGCCCTCGGCAGCGTCCTCGTCCAGCGTGTCGACAGCGACATCGGCACCGAAGGGATGGTTGCGTGGTCGACCGCGCTGGGCGCGCTGTTGTTGCATGCGATGAGTGCCGGTCTCCCCGCAGAGTCAGTCGGCGATGTCACCGTCACGCCAGCGGCGATCCTAACGGTGGTCTATCTCGCCGTCTTCGCCAGCGCGGTCGGCTACGTGGTCTACTTCGATCTGCTCGACCGCCTCGGAGCCATCGAGATCAACCTCGTCTCGTATGCCGTCCCCGTGTTCGCCGCCCTGTCGGGATGGCTCGTACTCGGCGAATCACTCGACATCGCCGCGGTTGCCGGCTTCGTCGTCATCTTCGCCGGCTTTCTGCTGTTGAAGCAGGCGACGATCCGGGAGCGGATTGCCTGATCGCATCACTCGTCGGATCGTCAGTGCGTCTCAAAAGTGTCGATCACGTCGGTTGTCGAATAGGCAGCAACGACCAGTTCCATTCGTCCTATTCGGACTCAGGGTCAACGCGGTCGTGCGCGCTTTCGTTGATCCGGTCGGCGATTTCCGCCACGTCGCTTTCGGTGAGTTCGCTGCCGGACGTGAGTTCGGCCATTACATCGAGTGTCTCGATTTTCTCCTGAATGGCTTGGCGCGTAACCTCGCTCCAGTTGATCTCCGGATGTTGCTCCATCCGGTCTTTGAGGTCATCATCGACATTGACCGTGATACTGGGCATACAGAAACCTATGGTCACACAGAATATTGTGTGTTCCGGTGTTCTGGGTTACCGGCTTTCGCGCTGTTCGACCTTGTTCAACTCGATCAACAGTCGAAACACCGTCTTCACGAGGTTGGAATCGAGATCGAACTTAGCTGCATTGTCGCCAGCGCGTTCCATCACCGCATCCTCCTGACTTTCGTCGGTCGTCGGGAGGTCGCGTTCGGCTTTGACATCAGCGATCGTCTCGGCGACGTAGGTGCGGCGGGCGATCAGCTCGACGATCTCCCGATCGATCGATTCGATCTCTGCGCGCAGTTCCTCCAGGCTCATCTCGTCGGGTTCGGTGTTCGTACTCATTGGATGGATGCTCCAGTCGGTCGGGTCGTCGTCTCGATCAGCGTGCCGTCTCGGTCGGCCCACAGCTCGCGGACTGTCGCCAGCGACGCCTCGTCGCCGACGGCGACGACGCTCGGGCCGGTGCCTGACAGCGAGACGCCGTGGCAGTGCGACATCGCCTCGACGGCCGGGTCGGTGTCGAAATCCAGCGCGGCCGAGTACGCCAGCCCGTTGACCGTCATCGCCTCGCCGAACCGGCCGTCGAGGGCCAACTCGGCGACGAGATCAGCCATCTCGGCGACGTTCTCACAGCGATCAACGTCGGCGTCCGCGCTGTAGGCGCGCTCCGGCGGTGTCCAGACGAGGACGGCCCACTCGCGGGTTTCGCGGGCGAGCAGTTCGTCGGCGGTGTTGTCGGTGACGACGACGCCACCGAGCATGCTCGCGCTGGCATCGTCGAACGCGCCGGTGATCGTGACGCCGACATCGCGGGCAGCCTCGACACCGATCCGGCAGGCACCGAGTTTCGTGATCGCGTCGCCAGCGGTTGCGTCGTCGCTGTCGCCAGCAGCGACATTGTCGCCGGCAACAACGTCGACACCGAGCGCGTCAAGCGTCGCCAACACGGTCGCGTTGGCGGCCGCACTCGAACTCTTGAGTCCGGCGGCCATCGGCACCTCGCTGTCGGTGGCGACCGTGCCGCCCTCGCCGTCGCCGAAGCGATCGACGACGCGCTCGACACAGCGTTCGATCAGGCGGGTGTCGGCGTCGGGCGCGCCAGCGATCTCGCCGGTCACCGTTTCAGCGTCGGCCGCGAGTTCGACGGTCGCCGTCGTCTCGACATCGATGGCGAACGCCGAGCCCTGCCCGGTCGCCAACGCGTTGAGCACGGTGCCGGCACCGGGTGCGGTTGCGACGCCGTTCATACCGGGATGGGTGGGTGCAGCGATCAAAGGTGTGGCGGTTCTGCCCGTTCGGCAGGACAGCGATTATATACGATCAGCACCGAACTGGTAAATATGTGCAATGTTCGTCGCACCGTTCGCGCAACCAGCCCGGAACAACAGCCCGGTTGGTGACTCCGATGGCACGTATGGTGCGGGTGGCGGTGCTGATTGCGGTGTTCCTTGCCGCGGTGAGCCTCACCGCCGGCTCGGCGGCCGCCGCAGTAGAGGGTGCGGACACCGCTGCCGTTTACGATGTTGACGACGCCGAGAGCACAGCCGACGCCACGCTCACCGATGGTGGTGTCTACTGGCAGGGGCAGGAACTTGGTCTCGGAAACGTTACCGGCGAGCTTGCCAACGCGACGAACCGAACGACCGTTGAAACGATCCATCTGCGCAAGTACGACCCTGATGACAACGAACTCGGTGGTCTCGTTCGAGAGGTGGAGCTCGACAAGGAGACTGAGACCCTCTCGACGACCGAGCTCAACGGCACCTACGTCCTTCTCCCCGGCGACCAGCGAGATACCGCGCTGACGTTCCAGGACGGCCGTGTCAACGGAACTGTGCCGATCGAATCAGCCACGCCGTTTGAGGTGCTCATCCAGACGCTGACCGTTGAGTGGGCCCCAAGCGAGCCGAGTGCGGTCGGCTCCGATCGGGAGCTTGAGGTGCGATCCAACCGGCTTCGCTACAACGTCAACGTGACCAGTCCGAACCTCAACTACACCCAACTGGAGACCGCGTTCATGGACGATCGGTTCCTCCGGAATCAAAACGGCCCCTTCGATGACCGCCGACCGTTCACCCGTGGTGCCGAGAGCTACGAGGTCTACGCTGACGAGGAGACGATCGTCTTGCGTGGGTTCTCGGATGGCTCGCTCCGGCCTGATTTCGGCGGCCTGCAGCAACTGCCGGAGGCGGTCGTGGTCGAAGCGACTGATACCGGTGTTCGGGATACCGCCTCGCTGTCAACTGGGGCTGTCGAAACAGGGCCGTTCAACGTCACCCAACTGCGGCTCCCACAGCGTGTTGACCCTGGCCAATCGGTGACGATGTCGGCAACGATCGCCAACGAGTGGCCCGGCAGCGACACCCAAACGGTGACGTTCGACCTTGCCGGTGAGCAACATACGGTCGAAACATCGTTGGCCGGTGGCGAGTCGACGAATATCACCACGACGTTTACCGCGCCCGAAGAGCCGGGTGACAAACGCTATGCGGTCGGTGCCGGCGGCGAGTCGGCGACCGGGACGCTCACCGTCGTCGCCCCCGAGCCGGAAACGAGCCCGGAGTCTGTGTCCGGTGATGATGGGAGTTCGACCGACGAGGACTCAACGGGAATGGTCGGGCCGACCGGCGTCGGGGGGATCATGACGGTGCTTTCGCTACTGACGGTGGTGCTGTTCCGACGGCGATAACAGGGTCGGTGTTCGGTGGTTGTGAGCATGCCCTACAGCAGGTAGATGAGGAGGGCACCGATGAGGACAAACAGGAGTGCGAAGACGGCGTTCGCCCAGACTTTCGGGGGCCGGCCGAATACACGGCCGAGGAGTTGTCGACTCGGCGGGAATAGCTGGATACCACCGAGCACAACCGGAATCCCGCCGAGATTCCCGGGGAGCACCGAGAGTCCGGCGACGATGATCACGAACCCAACAGCGTAGCTCACCCGGCCGATGATCACCTTTTGCTTGGTGTCGGAGTCCTGTGGCTCACCACAGTGTGGACAGAATGTGGCTGACTCGTCGACCTCGGCGCCACAGTTATCACACGCCGGCATGTTTTATTAGTTCGAAATTGCTGGTTTGACATATCAACGCTTTCATTTCTAAATGAAACCTGTTAATGGTGGATATGCATGATAAATGTCTGTATATTTGTAATATTGTGTGTCTCTCAGTGTGTTTTTCGGCCGACAATATAACTTATTGCCAGAACTGCGATCAGTGACAGTTTGACCCCAAATCCAGGGATCGAACCGCTGGTATCGTCTTCCGAGGGGGTACCATCTCCTGTAGAGCTATCATTAGCTGATTGTTCAGACGCAGTTGAGCTACTTGTTTCAGTGTCGACTGTCTCGTTCAACTCTGCTTCTGTTCTGGTTTCCTTTTCGGCGGTTGAATTGTCTACCTTCTCCGTTCTATTACTGTCATTTTCTGTATCGTCTCTGGTCTCTTCAGTATCTGCGTTCTCCTCTGTAGTTTCTTCACTATCTGCATCCTCGTCTGTCGTCTCTTCACTATCTGAATCCCCGTCTGTCGTCTCTTCACCATCGGAATCGGTGTCCGTAGAACCCTCTTCCTGCGTTGGAACTTCTGCTTCAACTGTTCCATTGGTGGTTGTTATCGTGAATTCGGTTGACCCCTCAGACGCTTTTGCGGTAGTGAGTTCGAGCGGCGTTGTTGCCCCGTCATCAACATCACTCGCAGCCTCGACAGTGATTGTTGCAACCGTTCCATTGGCTGTTTCGACGCTATCTCCATCAAGTGCTACCTCGGCGTATTCAACCTCGCCGGGGCTTGAAACATTATTTATAAGCGCATCACCGCCCAGATATGATCCCTGTTCTTGATTAGTCACCGAGATCACAGCAGGATCATACGCAACTGTGTACTCGATTCCCTGTGGGGTTGCATCTGATACTCTTTCGTATGTAACTGCTATTGTCTGTGATTCTCCCTGTGCAAGCGATACCTCGGTCGGTGAAACTGCGATTTCTCCATCTGCTGACTGTGCGCTGACGCTCGTTGCGCACATTGTTCCCCCAAACAGCAGCACGACGGCTATCAGTACGAACGTCGATCGACGAACAGTGATCTTGCTCATGGTTGTCAGTTCGTCGTACAACTATGTTCACCGCATGTTATGTTTTTGATGTGCATTCCCGGCACCGATAGCCAGTTCGATCGTATCAAGGTGTGGCTGACAATTCCATCTCAACCTCGACAGTCAGGGTTTTTACTGTTGTTTCTTGGGAGTTTGGATTGACAGCGAAACTGAGTTCTCGCCCTGGGTTGTCGTCATCTGCTGGGTCATCAGACACAGCGATTGATTCGCCACTCGCATCAGTGACTGTCGTCTCAGTAATATCCTCAACAGTCACTTCTTCGGGAAGCGTTACCGTGAAATTATCTGTCTCGTTGTCTGCACTCACGTTGACTACGTCAAAATTGAGTGTGTGATCACTCGGTGTCTCATCAACGGGTGTTTGAGAAAGCGTTGGATTGTGAATCTTGACGTTGTAGTCTGGGGTCGTCTGGGTTCCGCTTGCTGCTGTAATGGTTGTACCAACCGTTTCGGGGGTTCCGATATCCTCTGGGAAGATGGTTACATCGGTAAACTCAAGATCGGTCTGAGTACCTTCATCCACTCCCTCTGCGAGTTCCACCTCGATTGTGGCGACTGGCTCGCCTGGATTTACGCTCGGGTTATCCGGATCAAATGAGAATTCCGTGAATTCAACAACCCCATTTGAGACATTCTTATTGGATATACTATTGTCGATATACCCGCCTGAACTGACATCCTCCTCAGTAATTGATAACACATCAGGATCGTATTCAAGATCAAACCCTACCGTGTCCGGGGTTTGGCCGGCTGGGGCCTGATAGTTGATCTCGATTGTTGTCGTTTCTCCCTGTGCAAGCTCTGTTTCGCCGGAAACTACGTCTACCCGCATTTCTCCAGCCGACTGGCCAGCAACACCAAAGGGGTATAATACTGACCCAGCGAATACTGCCGCAGTGAGTAGCACAGCAACAGCAGCGTTATGATATCGCATAAAATAAGATTTTGATCTAATTCCAACTATAGTTTGTCAACGAGTGTGGTGATATCCGTAATACTGATCTCTCCATCACCGGTGACATCAAGACGAGCCAGATCGCCTTGGCTTTCGTCCCACGGTTCTCCGTTTCCTTCACCGAGTTCCCGTATCGCACTTCTCACATCGCCTGCGTCTATACCATCTTCTGTGCCATTAGCATTGAAGTCATACTTTTTGTACACCTTGGCGTTGAGGTCACCTGTGATGCCATTTCCATCTTGGTCAATATCCTCTTGAGTTATCGTCTTGAGTGTAGCACCATCATTATCTTCGATAACAACTTCGAACTCATAGTTTTCGTCATAATTTCCTTCACCTGTTACAGCGGTGTTTTTGGTTGGTGTGTATTTAACCGTTTTAGTACACGTGGACTCTCCGTCACAATCTATTGGGCCGCTAGAAGAACTGTTGCCGTTTAGCGTGATATCTCCTAGGTCACCTTCATTAGTGTCAACGGAGATCTCAAATCTACTGGTGAATCCTACCATATTACCGTACTCTGAGAGAGGGGTGATTTCAGCTTCTGTAATCCTAATCTGGTCGTTATCCACCTTTACAAGACTGGAAGATGATGATTTGTAGTTGAGTTCAGTATCTGTACTACTCCCATATAGTACCGTCTCGTCGCTGGTCGTCGGCTTAAATTGTGTTACGTTATCCCCTTGGTCAAGGTTATCTTGAAGACCATCCGCAAACTCAAACGTAACATTGTATAGACCCACAGATCCACTGCTATTGTCTACGATCGGTGAACCATCATTATCGTCACTTATTACAATTGTAACTGTGCCATCATTCACTGTTGATTCACTTACGATTGCATTATTATTATTTAGATCTGTTGATATATTATCGATATCGTTTTTCAGATTTTCCGAATCGAAGTCAATAACATGTACAATGCTGTAGATGTCTTTTCCTCCATTCTCATCAAAGCTCTCGGCCTCAACCCCGATTGTGAACTCATTAGTATCAGTAATTTCCCGGGTACCATTACCTGGAACAGGCTCTAACGTAACCTTGTGTCCTATCTCACTAGCATTGAATGTGTATTCTTGTTCATCACTTGGATCTACAATCACCGATTTCGTCTCATTATATGGAAAATCACTATCCCCGGTTACATCAACAGTAAGCTCACTGTTTGTACCGTTAAAATTGTCGGGATTGACAGTAAACGTTTCAGTTAGCGGAGCTGTGGCAGCTACTGGTCTATCGGTTTCTTTTCCATCTTCATCCGTGAGGGTGAAATCAACCGTCGCCCCGTCAGCTATGTTTCCATTATCAAAGTTGACTGTTGGTTCAATAATTGATATATTAATTGCATTTTTATCGTAAGTGTTTCCTCCACTGAGACCACTTGTCGCAATTTCTACTGTGTTGTCTACGTCACGCTCAAATGAGTAGTTTCCATCGCCATTTACCGTCACTGATGCGTTGACGGTGCCATCGAAATCATTTGGACTGACACTTAATGATTCAGTTACCGATTGACTGCTGAGATCTTCAACGGGTTGGCTAACTATTTCCTCACCATCATCCGTGAGCGTGAACTCAGCAGAGGCCCCGTCGTCGAAATCACTCCGTCCAAAGTTGGCTCTAACCTCAACTGACGCTGTTGCTGCCGAACCTTCATCATTGACTCTGATCGGATTTGATGGTGCCCACGCGAATTCATCTGGACTTGTGGCTGCGGGATCCTTCGCGTACGCGAATTTCACATCAAGCTCTTCTGGATCATTGATTGTGGCTTTATCTATTCCGAATCTATACGTGTTAGCGGCGTTTTCATATCTAGCATCACCAATATTATTGAATATCACATCTGTATCGTGTTCTTGGATCTTCGCACTGAACCCGCTACTTTTTGAAATCCGGTATTCAGCGTTCATGGCACCCAACCCATCATAGAAATCTGCCCAGGAAGGGGTGCCTGTATCACTGCCTGCCTCACTAGTTATTCCTGTTTCCCCATCTGCATCAATATACACCTGCAGAGCGTTGTTATTCTCATCAAATCCCGTTCCACTGTCCACTTGTACTGCAAACCGTATTTCCTCTCCTGTTTCATTAATATATAGCTTATCGAATGCATCTACATTACTACCGCTAAAGTCTTGATCCCCGTCAGTCTCATTGAATACTTCATCCCACTTACTGAGGTCGTTAGGGCCGACATCGGCGGCCGCTGCCGCCGGAGCGGTCGATAGTGCTACGAACAGTACTACGGCTGTGATCGCTATTTTGTGAGCTGTCGACATATAGCTATGACATTATGACCTACTGGTATAATTGTTGCTACCCATTATCAGTGGTGAGATTGGAGCCCGCTACGTTTAATAGGCTGCTACTGCATACGTGTTCACAGTATAACCCTGATGAGTCCTGAAGCCAGAAAACTGACTCACCGTGCTGCAATCCTTGTGGTGGGAATCACACTGCTTGCCGTGGTGGCCATGTCCGGCACAGCAACCGCGCAAGCGGCTGGTACAATCAAGGGAGACGTTGAGAATGCAGCCGGCGAGGGGATTGAGGGGGCGGATATTTTTGTTGATGGTCAGCAGGTCACACAAACGGAAAGCGATGGATCATTCCAAGCCTCTGTCAACGTCGGGCTCGTCAATATTTCAGTCGATTCTGCTGACTACGAAAGGACAACGCAGACGGACGTGGTGGTGACAACAGGAGAAACTACTACTGTTGATACGCTTGTTCCGAACCGAACGACCGAAGTGGTCACCGGCGAAGTTAGTGTAGAATTTCCCGGGTTTGGAGGCCCTCGACCGTTGCACAAAGCGACAAATCAAACTGTGCCAATCAGAGTCGAAGATCATCCCGATCAAAATCTGATTGAAGAATCTGATAATCTCCGTGTGGAAACAACGTCGAATGAGAATAGTATGTATAACATTGCGGTTCCAACGACTGACGAGGATTTTGATCTTGTGGTCGACCAGGATGGATTCCAAGACGTACGAGAACCAGCAACTGTTCCGGGGGCTGTCGATATTACATTAGAGAATACTATCGGAAGGGTAAACGGAACAATCAGGGTTGCGGACGGCGGTCCGCCTGTCCAGGGTGCGACTGTCTCTGTCGCTGTTGATCCTAGCGAGTGGACTGGGTTAACTAACGGTGCTATAACTGATCAGACGGGGCCTGATGGAAACTACAGTATCCAAGCTCCGGGAGGCAGCCGAACGGTTACGGTCGAAGCGGAAACATTTCAGCCTGTAGATGACACTGTAAAATTCCAATCGGATGACACCAAAATCAATGATTTCAATCTCAATCTCACACACAATGTACTTCGCATTGATTCTGTGACCCCACGAACGGCCCAATCGGGCGAGACTGTCACTGTCGACTACACGTATGCGAATGATGACTTCGACACAATTTCGCTCGCTCTAACCGACGGCGGGGAAGCCATCTACACGCAAAATGTCTCTGTTGATGCGTCTCCCGGACAGGTTTCATTCGACATGCCTGAGGGTACCACACTTACCGAGGAGTACAGCATCAGGCTTGCAACGCCCAGACGCGAGACGACCGCCACACTCAACGATCCGAATCTGTTCACCGGTAACGTGCTCGAAATTAATTCAGTAACGCCAGAATTGGCCCAATCTGATGACACGGTGACTGTCAACTACACCTATTCAGGTACACACCGTTTTGATACGCTCTCTCTTGACGTGGCCGGAGATGGAGAAACAATTTATGAACAAAGCATCCCTGTTCCCGAAAATAGTGATAGCACCAGGGAATTCTCATTTGAGATGCCTGACCGTAGCTCGGTAGATGATGCACAGTATACGATCAGGCTTGCGACGCCCAGACGCCAGGCGACCGGGTCAATCAACGTTGCAAACGTGTTCAACAGCGAAGACGGGGAGTTCTCCGAAGACGAGTACCGTTCTCCAGCAGGTGACTTCGTCCAAATTGAGCTTTCGTTGACGGCCCCACCAGAGGGTGACCTTGACGAGGCCTACATTCTGATTGGCGGTGATCGTGATGCCGATGAAGGAAACCTACAGAATTATCTCGATATACTCCATGTCCAGGGAACTGATCAAGCGACGTTCACTGTAAATACGCGTCTTGTTGGTACTGATCCGCCTGCTGGCAGACAAGTTTACTTCCCCAGTGGTAGTGATCAGTCAACCCAGATTACTAGCTACGCACACGATTTCAACGCGAGTGACGACGTAAACAATGACCTGAGCGGAACCGTGTTTGAGGATGTCTCTTTTGAGAACGGGAATGGCAATGAAGTTGCAACCTCCCTCGCTGAGTTTAGAGAGAGAGTTGGTCTATCACCAAGACATGCGCCGTTACAAGCCGATCGGTATCGTCTTGTTGCGGGTGGGAGCGGAACTGTGATGATTCGGGATGGTGTGATTCCCGACCTCCGTCATCCGGTTGATCGGTCAAATATTGTTCTCACACAGCCTGAGGTCAAAGACGTGAACACGTACGTTCTTCCCCCAGCCCCAGCCAACACTATCGATCGATTTAGCTCAGATCCGGAATCACGAACACTCACACAGGCAGATATCGGATCACTACTTGATCAGGCGAGTGAGCGTGACACGATTACTGAGGGAGACCGGCTCCTTGTTGAGGTGCAAACTAGCGGTATGTTCGGGTCTGTCGTTGAGCACACAAATCCGGCCGTCAATGAGGGTATTGAGGTTTCAGCCGAGCAGCCGGGTGATATTTCGAACAACAATTTCGCCACACTCCGAGAAGACCCTGAAGGTGTTCGAATCGAATTGAAAGACCGAATACTAGATGATCCTAACCATCCTGGTACCGGATTGCAGTTTGCCAACAGTGCCAGTAGCGATCTCTACGTCCTTCCAGATGACACCGCAGACCAGTGGGAAAACGAGAGCCGAATCGGAACGGAGCCAGAAATCGGTGGTTTCTACATGATAATTGACACTCGCGGATCCGATCCCTTCACCGGTCGTCCTGAAGATGGTGACCTGCTTGAGTTCGAAATCGCTTATGAGTCGCCACCGGGCGAAAGCTACGCTTACAAAGATTACTCTTTGATTAAAGGCCAAAAGCCGGAAACGTTCGATCCAGCTGTTCCTGAAGAAGATGGTATTGAACATTACCCATACTTCGGCGATAGCGATACCACTGTCGTAGCTAATACGTCCTTCTTCTATCAGGAACCCTCTGTTAGATATGACCGACAGATGCCCGATGGTGATCTTATCGTTCCACAGGTATCTGACGGTCAAATTCTTGGAAGTACGAACATTGCGCCAGGATCAGATGTAACTCTGCAACTTATCGAAAGCCAGCGACCAAATCAACAATTGGTTACAGTCGAAGATGTCGAAATAGATGAGGATGGTCGATTTACTGCTGAGGCCGACTTCTCGGAGCTTGAACCTGGACAGCGTGTCGAGATTGAATTCTACACAAGCGGTCGGCTCGTCGAGAACCGTGTCATCGACAAACGTGGTGTCGAAGTTGTCGATGATATCGAAAACCCAGCGACATTTGAAATCGAATCGCTCACCAATACGACAACCGTTGAACAGAGGGCCTCGCTTGATTCGATCTCTGCAACAATCAGAAACAACGGAAGTATTCCGGCACGAAAAGCGATTACCTTCAGTATTGACGGTGAAAATATCACCCAAGAGTTTGCTATCTTGCAAAGTAATCAGACAACCACCCTTGATCTTTCAGAGAAATTTGTCACACTTCCGGTCGGAGAATACACATATACCGTTAGTACGGAAGATGATGCGGCGACTGGCCAGCTTACAGTCGCGGAACCTGAAAGTGGAACTGTAATCACTAGCAATGAAAACGCAACGACATCAAATCCGAGCGAAATTGGACAGCCAAACAACAACGAAGCTACAGATGACAACGGCAACAACAATGATGGGGGTAACGACGGAAATGGTCTCTTCAGTCTCATCGGCATCCGCAGCCGCGATGTAGCCGTCGCAACTGCTGTGACCGGTGCGATCCACATCCTCGGATACTGGACGTAGTCTTCCAAGTAGCGACCTTTTTTATTTAGAGCCTATACAGTAATACAATGCCAGTCCACAGCGACGTTGCTCCCCGAACACTCGGCGTCGAACTCCGGCCGGAAGGCGTCGTCGTCACCTACGCCGATGGCCGAACGACGATGTACCGGGGAGCCCCAACAAAGGTCAGTGGCTCGCTCACAACGAACCCAGGGAAAGAAACGCATCTCCTTGTCACTGACCCAACTGAAACAGAGGGTGTCATGCTCTACGTCAACGATCTCAAAACCCACGATGAGATCCTTGAAGACACCGGCGTCGGCCGGATTCTCTTAGACGACGGCGACACAGAGGAAGTCTTCCCGGGTGTGACGGTACGCCGAACCGGCGACCACAGAACGACGATCGAAGCCGACCCGGAAACTGCTCGCGGACGCGTCTTTGTTTTCGTTGAAGACGATTGGGGCGAGGAGAGCTACGAGTTCGTTCCTGACTCGGAGCTGGATAGATGAGCCTCCGCAAACAGTGGCGCGAGCTTGACCGGTCGATCGTTCCCAACGCGCCGGATCGGTACGCGCTCTATGAGGTTGGCGACGCCGACGGCAACACGATCGGCTTCGGGATCGGGGCGTTACCCGACGAGCTGCGAGAGTTGCTGGCTTACGGTGAGGGAACGAACTTCCACGAGACTGCTGAAGCCGACACAGTCGGCGAGCCAACCCAAATCCGGTGGGAGCTTGCGAACAACAAGCCCCACGCCGAACAACTGCTGGCCGAGCAGCTCGATCAGTAGTCGGTTCGGTCAGCAGCCTCGGAAAACTGGTCGGCGACGAGTGTGGTGAACTCCGCCGGAAATTCGACGTGCGGTAGCAGTTTGCTGCGATCAAAGACAACAAGCGGCACGTCCGCCTCGGCCGCCAGCTCTCGGCCCTGTGACAGCGGGGTGATCTCGGCCTCACGACCCCAGAGGATCGTTGGTTCGGTATCGAGGGAAGCGACAGCGTCGGCGAGATCGAGATCGGCGTTGAGAAAACCGCTGATGAACGACGCCGGCGCAAATTTGGCATCCGGCTGGTGGGTCGTCTGCCACTCGTAGGCCAGCCAGTCGTCCGACACCGCCGCCATGTCGTAGTAGCCGTGGTCGGCGTTGAAATACCGGATCGAAGGTTTCGAGGCGACGAGATTGAACAGTCCAGTCCCAACAAGTGGCAGTCGGAACAACTCTCGGATCCATTCTTTCGGAGGCTCTGGGCCGGCAATCGCGGTCGGACAGATCAACAGCAACTCACGAACCGCGAGATCCGTGTCACTCGTGAGTGCGTCCAGCGTGTAGGCCGCCGACAACGACGAGGCGATCACGGCCGGTTCGTCATACTCAGCGAGAAAGTCGCCGACAAACTCCGTATAGAGGGTCGCGGAGTACCGCAACGGCGGGCGATCCGAGCAGCCGAAGCCGGGGAGGTCGGGTGCGATGATGTGGTAGTCGTCGGCGAGGGCATCGAAGACAGCCCGGAACTCCCCGCTTGAGCCGGCGGCGTTGATCCCGTGCAGCAAGATGAGATCCGGGTCGTCGTGGTCGCCGGCCTCGGTGTAGGTAATATCCATCCCGCGCCAGCGGTAGGTGTTGTGGTCGCCGTTGAGCGGCGGCTGGAGGTCGGTTGCGGTCGACTGGAGCCAGCGATTGACCCCGGCGAGGCCCCCGCCACTGATTGCGGTACCAGCGAGAAGTTTACGAAATGACATACTGACTGTTGGGTGCCAAGACAGTTATATCCGACACTTCGCCGGTGCTGTGGCTCGGCGGGTGGGCGCGACGAGAAGTTTTGCGAGGGAAGAACGCTCCAAGAGCGGTCTTCCGCATCACGGGTGTGACCCCGGCGATGCGAGGGGAGGGATTTGAACCACGGTCGCGCTGACGCGCTCACGGGCGTGAAGCACCCGTTCGCCAGCGTGGCGCGTTGCGCCACGCCCGCGCTCCCTGATTCAAATCCTCCCGTTGCGCAGTCAGCCGCTCGCGTGATGCTCGCGGCAGACATGCGAGGGGAGGGATTTGAACCCACGGACCTCTACAGGAGCGGATCTTGAGTCCGCCGCCGTTTCCCGGCTTGGCTACCCTCGCACGCGAGCGACAGTACCAGCGCGGCCCTGTTTAACGCGTCGGTTTTCTCCAGCAGCCACGCCTTTGTCAGTCGGCCGCAAAGCAGCAGTATGGACGATCACACCCGCGATCCAGGTGTTGCCCCGCCGCTCGGCAACCCCACCGGCTGGCGACAACCGGATCGGCAGTGGGAACACGCCACCCTCCGCCGGGCGGTCGAACACGGGATTCGGCTCTTCAACGACGGGGCGTACCACGAATCCCACGACTGCTTTGAGGACGAGTGGTACAACTACGGCAGTGGCACCACCGAAAGCGCGTTTCTCCACGGGATGGTGCAGGTCGCCGCCGGCGTCTACAAACACGTCGATTTCGAGGACGACGAGGGGATGCGGTCGTTGTTTCGCACGGCCGATCAGTACCTCCATGGCGTTCCCGATGATTTCTACGGCGTCGCTGTCGACGACATCCGAGCGACGATCAACGCGGCTCAAAGGGAGCCAGCGCTCGTTGAGGGTTGGCAGCTCACCGTCGACGGCGAGCGTTCGACTGCCTACCCGGCTGACTACGCCTACGCCGAGGAACTGGAGTAATCTACCGATCGCTGGCTCTCGGATATCGGGGAAATAAAATAGCTCGGTGGCGTGATACCGCCAATGAAGGTGTACGAGCTCGGTGAGGGGACTCCCGAGGTCGCGGTCATCGGCGGGATCCACGGCGATGAGCCCTGTGGCCCGCTGGCGATCAAACGATTGCTTGCCGAGGAACCGACCGTGCAGCGACCGGTCAAGCTGATCATTGCCAACGAGGAAGCCCTCGAAGCCGGCCAGCGGTATCTTGAGGCCGATCTCAACCGTGTCTTTCCTGGCGATCCGGCTGCCGACGCCCACGAACGCCGACTCGCAGCCGACCTACTGGCTGAGATCGAAGACTGCACCACGCTCGCGTTACACTCAACGCAGTCGTATGCCGACCCGATCGGGGCGGTCAAAGCCGTCGACACGGTCGCCCGCGAAATCGTCCCGCAGCTTCCGGTGTCGGTCATCACCGAGACCGACGACAACACCGATGGCCGGCTGATCAAATACCCAAACGTCATCGAGGTCGAATGCGGGCTTCAGGGCACCGACGACGCCGCGAAAAACGGCTACGAACTCGTTCGGGCATTCTTGGCGGCAACAGGGGTGCTCCCGCTTGCTGATGCGATGGATCGGCTTTCGGTGCCTGACCCCGAGACCATCCCTGTCTTTCGGGTCGAGGGGCCGATCCCGAAAGCCGAGGGGACGGAGTATGAGGTGTTCGTCGAGAACTTCGACCTCGTGTCCGCGGGCACCGCCTTCGCCGCTGTCGACGGCGAAGCCATCCACGCCGAGTCGGATTTCTACCCGGTGTTGCTTTCTCCCTATGGCTACGCCGACATCTTTGGCTACCGCTCCGAGCGGGTCGGGACGGTCGCCGAGTGGAACGCGGATTAATCCTCGGCCTCGAACTCGACGAGCGTAAGCTCACGGTCGAGTTCACAGTAGTCGTGTGGTGGCTCCCCGATCACCTCGGCGATGCGATACTCCGTCTCGAAGTCGGCACCGTCAGGGACGCAGAACTCGTGGCTCGGACATTCGGTGTACGGACAGGGGCCCTCCAGTTCGGCTTTGCTGCCCGCATACGCCCCTCGGGAGGCGACGTTGGCGCGTACCGGTGCGGGTTCGACCTCGACGGCGCGTACCCCGTTGTCGTGCATGGCACAATCAAGCAGTTGCGCGTTGTCGCGGATCGCGGTCACGCGGTAGCGACGCCCCTCGGTAAGATTGAGACACTGGCTCCGGTAGGGACAGCCCTCACAGCCCGCTGCTTCACCCCCGTAAACGAACTCCCGGCCCTCCTCGGCGAGGCGGTCGCCGATCAGCGTGACGGTTGTCATGGCTGTCCCTATAGGATCCAGCCAGATTACCGTTCCCCTCGATCGACCGCTATCCGCTTTCGCCGACCAGCTCATCGAGTCGGTCGAAGTAGGCCTCTCGCGGCACCTGATACAGGGCTCTGTAATCGATCTCGCCGGCGGCAAACCGCCCGGCGTGGTTGATCGCGCCGTCGATCGCGGCCGCCCGATCCGCGTAGCTCTCGCTGGCAGCCTCGATCTCGGGCTCCAAGAAGAGTGTTACCTGCCAGCGGTCGGTGGAGGTGCCGCCGGGTCGCCGCCGCGGCGAGCCGCTGGTCACGTAGATCGTCGGCAAGCACGGTGCGGGAAACGCCTTCGAGTCGAAGACATCCGGCCGGTAGGCGAGGATCACCCGATCGCGCTCCTCGTGCCAACACTGCCAGCCAGTCGGCAGCGACGTTTCGTCCATAGCTGTGACTCACCCTCAACTCACTAAGCGGTCGCGGTTGTCGTCGAACATGGGAATCCCCGTCGTTTGTCACGCCTCGTCGTTGACGAGCATCCATTCGTCATCGCCGACCGACTCGATCACGTCACGACGAACCATCTCGTCGAGCACCTCATCGAGACGGTCGGGCTGGGCGATCTCCATTTCGATTCGGTCGATCCCGTGGACAGCGGCGAGTTCCGCCCGGATCTCCTCGCTGGTGAACGTCTCGCCGTCGGCGTCGGCCATCACACCGCTGATCAGATCGACCATATCCTCGATGAAGTTCCAGGGGTAGACAACCCACGTCCACTCGGCGAGGTGTTCGCCGACGAAATCGGGTTCGAATTCACTGGTATCCAGCAGCTGGAGGGTTGCGGTGCGAACCTCGCCAACGTCGCGATCGGTCACGTACTCGTAGGCGCGGCTGATCGAGCCACCGGTGTCGGCGATGTCGTCGATGATGAGCACGTCCTTGTCGGCGACGCTGCCCTCCGGGAGCGGGTAGCGGATCTCCGCGTCCGCGCCCTTCTCGGCCGCGCCGACGTAGTGTTCCATCTTCAGGCTCGTCAGGTCGTCGAGCCCGAGGAAATCACAGAGACACCGGCCGGCGAACCAGCCGCCGCGGGCGAGGGCGACGACGACATCCGGCTCGAAGTCGGCCGTCTTCACCGCGGTGCTCACGTCCCGACACAGCCCGTAGATGTACTCCCAGTTCGTGATCGTACAATCGAAGTCCGCTGGGGGGCCGCTCATCTCGTCTCGGCGTGGGCCGCCATGGTACATAAAACACTCGTGAGCCCAGCAGGCGGTGTTCAGCGGTTCCCAAACGTCTCCTCACAGGAGGTGTTCAGCGATCCCCAAACGTCCATTGCTGTCGCCGTCGTCTGTCCTGGCATGTCCGTCATCCGTGTCGCCGATCCGAGCGATCTCGATGCGACGACCCCCGGGCCACCGTTTACCGACTTCGACCATGAGGCCCACATCCGCCGCGCGCTGACGCTGGCCCGCGAGGCGGCCGACCGCGGCGACGAACCATTTGGCTCGGTGCTCGTCCAGGACGATACCGTCGTCGCCGAGGCGAAAAACGCCGTTGTCACCGAAACCGACGTGGCTACTCATCCGGAACTCACGCTTGCCCGCCGGGCGGCCGCCGACTTTGAGCGTCCCGAAGAGCTCGTGTTGTACACCTCGACCGAGCCGTGTCCGATGTGTGCCGGCGGGCTGTATCACGCCGGCGTGCGCGCGGTCGTCTACGCAACGAGTGCGGAACGGTTCGGCGAACTTCGGGACGCCGACATGGTCTGTCCGTCGCCGACAGTCTTCGAGCGCGGCAGCGATCGGGTCGTCGTTGCCGGCCCGGTGCTGCCCGACGCCGGCGACGCCGTCCACCGGGAGTGTTGGTAACCGTTCGCCGGCTGGAACCCGGGGTTTGAACTCATTGGTTCCGTAGGGTGGGTATGGACACGCGCCGCACGCTGCTCGTCGATGCCTTCACCGACGACCCCTTCGCCGGCAACGCCGCGGGGGTCGTCCCCGAGGCCGATGGGCTCTCGGCGACACAGATGCAAGCGATCGCCCGCGAGCTGTCGGCGAGTGAAACCGCCTTTCTCTCGACGACCGACGACGCTGATCGCCGAATCCGGTATTTCACGCCGACCCAGGAGGTAGACCTCTGTGGCCACGCGACGATCGCCAGCCACGCGCTGCTGGCCGCCGACGGGGTGATCGAGCCCGGTACGCACACCCTGAAAACGAACGTCGGCGTCCTCGATATCGAACTCCAAGACAACGGTGTCGTCTGGATGACTCAATCCCGGCCCGAGGTCGAGACCGTCGAGGTCGACTACGATCGGGTGGCCGACGCCCTTGGAGTCGATCCAGCAACCCTCCGAGATGTCGGTGCCGATCTCCCGATCGCGCGGGCGACGACCGGCCTCCCCTTCCTCATCGTCCCGGTCAACTTTCTCGAAACTCTCAGCGGCGTTCAGCCGGATCTGGCGGCGATCGAAGCGATCGCCGAGGAGCACGACGCGACCGGGATCTACGCCTTTACCTTCGACACACTCGACGCAGAATCGACGCTGCACGCCCGGATGTTTGCCCCCGGTGCTGGCGTGGATGAGGATCCCGTTACCGGCACCGCAAGCGGGGCCTGCGGCGCGTATCTCGACACCTACGAGGCTTTTGATGAGTTGCCGGATGACCTCCGGTTTGAGCAGGGTCATTTCGTCGACCGCGGCGGGATCGTCCGGGTCGACGTGGGCGTCGACGACCGCGGTCGCAAACAGGTTCGGGTCGGCGGCGAGGCCGCCGTCGCGCTTGACGGCACACTCACGGTGCCGCCCGCCGATGATGACGAGATCATCGAGGTCTGAACTCGTTGCTGCGGATGTAAATGGACGATACTGAACTACCGGATCGAACACAACGGCTAAACGTCTTTCACCGCTATGGGGTGGTAATGCAGCGCGTACGGCAGCGGAAGCCACAGGAGTTCGACCGGGTGCTGTCCTCGATGTGCACCGAGCCACATCCCCGCGCCCACGAGGCTGCCGTCGAGTTTCTGGCGACAAATCCCGGCGATCCTGCAACCTACCAGACAGTCGCCGACTTAGAGACTGAAGCCGTCGATCAGCTGGGGGAGATCGCCGGCCTTGATGACGCCTACGGCTACATCGCCAGCGGCGGTACCGAGGCCAACATTCAGGCCGTCCATGCCGCCCGCAATCTCGCCGACGGTGCCGACACGGCCGGCGGCGACGCTGCGAGCGACCCGAACATCGTCGCCCCGACGAGCGTCCATTTCAGCGTGACCAAGGCCGCCGAAATGCTCGGCGTGGAACTCCGAACTGTCCCGGTCGACGACGACTACCGCGCCGACCTCGACGCCGTCGCAGCGGCCGTTGACGACGACACCCTGCTGGTGATCGGTGTCGCCGGATCGACCGAGTACGGTCGCGTCGACCCGATTCCCGCGATGGCCGACATCGCCCACGACGCGGACGCACGCATGCACGTCGACGCCTCGTGGGGTGGCTTCATCCTCCCGTTCACCGACTACGAGTGGTCGTTCGCCGACGCGCCCATCGATTCGATGGCCATTGATCCGCACAAATTTGGGCAAGCCCCGGTTCCGGCTGGCGGCCTGCTCGCCCGCGAACGTGAGACTGTCGACGCCCTCGCCGTCGACACGCCGTATCTGGAAACCACCTCGCAGGCGACGCTCACCGGCACCCGCAGCGGCGCGGGCGTCGCCGGCGCGGTCGCCGCGATGGACGAACTCTGGCCAGCGGGCTACCGCCAGCAGTACCGCGAGCAGCAGGCCAACGCCGACTTTCTGGCCGACGAGTTCGCCGCCCGCGGGATCAAGGTCGTCGAGCCGACGCTGCCGCTGGTGACGGCGTCGCTGTCGCCGGCGACGTTTGAGGCTTTGCGCGACGAGGAGTGGCGGATCGCCCGCACGGCCGACGGCGATCTTCGGATCGTCTGTATGCCGCACGTGACGCGGGCCGCACTTGAGGCGTTTCTCACGGATCTGGATCGCGTTCGGTCGTAGCGGGGCTGGCCGCAGTCGGATGTTTTTCGCGTTACTCGTCACTTCTATCTACTGTGTGTTCCAGTCACCACACATCAAAATCATGAAATTTAGCGGACATTGCCAGCGACATCGATGCGTTCGCTCCGGCACCCACGGTCGATAGGTGGACGATCAGTCGGTACGTAATCGGATACCGCTACTATTTCTGTTTCACCCGGATCTGAATTACACATCTTCAACACACCAAAATAAATAGATTTGACTGCGCATATATAACATATATGCGTAAATCATGCTAGATGATTAAGTCAATTTGATCAACATATCGGGGATGATGTTTTGCCCTCTATGATGCTCAAACAGTATGCCGCTACTGCAGTATCACGACTCAGCCGAATCGTTGAACGGTTCTCGCGTGATCGCGGCTGCCCGTCTCGCCGTCGGCTCGCCGTCCGTGGCTGTCGCTGGCTGGTCGTCTGCGTGATCCTGCTCTCAGTCGCGGTGGGTGTAGGGGCCGCGAATGGCCCAACAGCTATCGACACGGGTGATCTCAACGGCAGCGGGACGACGGACGACCCCTACGAGATTTCGAATGCTTCGGAACTGCAGGCACTCGAAGACGACCTCGATGCGGACTACACGCTCGTCAGCGACATCAACGCGATCGAGACCGACTCGTGGAACGGCGGAAAGGGGTTCGATCCCATCGGGACGTGTGAGTACGATACCGTACAGGAGCGCTGCACTGCCGACGCGTTCGACGGTAGCTTTGACGGCGCAGGATATACGATCTCGAACCTGAGCGTCGACCGGACTGCGAAGGAGATCGGTCTCTTCGGCGGGATCAACGGGGCGACAGTTCAGGACGTCCGGCTGACGAACGTCTCTATCACTGGTAATATAACGTCGACTACTGACGAAATGTTGTACGCTGGCGGTCTCGTCGGTAGCAACAACGGTACTGTCGACTCAGTGTTCGTCTCGGGACAGGTCGACGGTGTCGCAATAAATTCGACAGCCAGCGGGGTATTTGGTGGCGGCGTTGTCGGAGACAACAACGGGAAGCTGACACAGTCGACTACGACTGCCAACGTCACTGTCACAGCCGCATTCGGGGCCCATGCCGGTGGTGTCGCTGGACGGAATGACGGTCGTATCGAAGCATCCGTCGCAACTGGGATCGTGACTGCTGAATCCGGCGTCAACTACAATGGCGAGTGGACCTACGCTGGTGGACTCGTCGGCAAAAACAACAACAGGGTCACCGACGCATACGCCATCGGTGATGTCGACGGCGATGCCGATGTCGACGTGCACGTCGGCGGTCTCGTCGGGAGAAACGATCAGGGACAGATTACTGCCACATACGCGATCGGCACGCTCACCGCAACCGCAGGAAATGTCAACGAGGGCGGACTTGTCGGCTCCAATTTCTCCGGTACGATCGACGACTCGTACTTCGACAATACACCGGCCAACGGCATCGGAAACCAACTCTCGACCGCGGATATGCAGGGATCGAGTCCACCCACCACCACCATGACCGGGCTTGGGGACTCGACGGTGTGGGAGACGGTCGAAGCGGACGATTCGGACGCCACCGCCGACGGCTATCCGGTTCTCAGCGCGGTCGAACGGCAGCGACAGCTCGAACTCCAAGGAATCAACGCTCTCATCTCGGTTCGAAACTGGGACGACCTCGATGCCGTTCGAACCGATCTCGACGAGGGCTATCTCCTCGCCGATGATCTCGACGATGGCGTACTGGGCTACGACGATGTTGCAGCCACAGGCGCGAACGGCGGCAACGGGTTCGATCCCATCGGGTCATTCAGTGGGACGTTCGACGGGCGAAACCGGACGATCGGTAACCTGACGGTCGACCGCACCACGGACAAGGTCGGGCTGTTCGGCTCAACACAGTCCAGTGCCACGCTCGAATACGTCCACCTCGAATCGGCGTCGGTCGCGGGCGACGACGACACCGGCGGGCTCGTCGGTAACAGCTCCGGATCGATTCGGTACGCGACGGTCGACGGCACCGTCAACGGCAGCGACAACGTGGGTGGTATCGTCGGCTACAGCGAAGGCATCTTGAACGCATCGAACGCGACCGCCACAATCAACGGTTCAACAGATGTTGGCGGGGTTGTCGGCTATCTTTATCAGGGCAGCATAACTACGTCGACGGCGAGCGGCGATATCAATGGTACCAGTGTCACTGGCTTTAGCAATACTAATGCTGGCGGTCTCGTCGGTCGGTCGAACGAAGGTACGATCACCGGCTCGAACGCGAGTGGTAATGTCAGGGGGATAAATACCACCGGCGGTCTCGTCGGGTATCTCTATACCAGCGATCTCGGAACCTCGAACGCGAGTGGCAACGTCAACGGGACCGGCAACAATGTCGGCGGGCTCGCTGGCCAGTCATTTAACAGTACGATCACCGGCACGAACGGGAGTGGCGATGTCAACGGGACGGACAACACCGGCGGCCTCGTCGGCTATGCATACTACGGTGGGAAACTCATCAAGAACTCGTCTGCGACCGGCGCAGTCAACGGCTCGGAAGATGTCGGTGGTCTCGTCGGCGTTGTCGGGAACACCGACATCAACCGGTCGTCCGCAACCGGTTCCGTAGACGGTGCGATCAACGTCGGCGGACTCGTCGGAGCAACGTACGGATCGAACACACTATCAGAACTGTACGCGACCGGTTCCGTTGACGGCACAAACAGAGTTGGCGGACTCGTCGGGTGGAACGACGACGGCGACAGTCGTGTCGAACAGTCGTACGCAGCCGGAACGGTCACGGCGACATCCGGAATCGCTGGTGGACTCGTCGGTACGAACCGTGGGCCAGTCGCCAACACGAGCGCGACCGGAACTGTGACAGGTGATACTGCTGGCGGGCTCGTCGGGATCAACAGAGATACTGTCTCGACCTCGTTCGCCACCGGAACGGTCGACGACACCGGGACGAACGTCGGCGGGCTGGTCGGCTACAACGACAGTGCGACGACCGTCGACGCCTATTGGGATCTTAACACGACCAACCAGTCGACCTCCCAGGGCGGAACGGGACTGACGACACCGAACATGACCGGCCAGAACGCGACCGACACCATGGACGGGTTCGGATTTACCGACACGTGGCATGCAACCGAAGAGTACCCCGTACTCGCGTGGCGAGACACCGAGCCCTTCTATGGAGTATCGATCGTCGGGACGAACGGGCCAGTCACCGAAGGCGACACTCTCGACGTGACCGCCAACGTCACCAACTGGGGAGCGGACGGCGAGCAGACGGTAACGCTCAGTGACTTCGACGACACGCAGCAAGACACGACCTCGGTATCACTCGCCAGTGGTGCGTCCGACGATTCGGTCGACCTCGCGTGGGCCACAACCACGGGCGACGCCGGGACGCATACCGTGACGGTCGCCAGTGAGAACGAGACCGCCGTCGAGACCGTGACCGTCGACTCCGCTCCGGATCCAGATCCGGATCCAGATCCGCCAACCGACTCGCCAGCCGACGATATCGACGCCACGGTGACCACCGATGGGGCGGTCGCCAACGGCAGCGACGAAGTCACGTTCACCGTCGACGTCGAAGACGACTCTAACGATCCCGTTTCGGGGACGACGATCACCATCGACGCCGCTAGGGATGTCGACGCGTTGGGCGGCCTCGACAGCGGCGATACCGCCGAAACCAACACCTCCGGTGCAGCAACGTTCACTGCCACCGCAACCGATGCTGGCGAGTTTACCGTCCAGTTCAGCGAGCCGGATGCTGGCAGCGCGAGTGCGACCGCCACGTTCGAAGCTGGTCGTCCGGATGACCTTACTGTCGACCGGGTCGACGATACCGCCGTGGCAAATGGGACGGATACACTCCGATTTGCGGTTACCCTTGAAGACGCATACGACAACCGTGTTTCCAATGCAACGGTACGGACGACCGATACCGGGATCGACATACTGTATGGCGGTGACGACTCTCAAGAAACGAATGGGAACGGCGAACTCACAGTGACAGCAGCATCAACGACTACCCAAGCGAACGTGACATTCACCGTCGAAGAACAGGCACAGGGTATCACGGAAACGGTCACCGGCACGTTCGAAGCGGGTGCACCGGACAGTATCAGTGCCGACAGCACCGTCGACAACGCCACTGCCAACGGCAGCGACGAGGTCGAATTCACCGTTGGTGTCGAAGACGAGAACAACAACCCGGTCGAGGGAGCGACCATCGAAGTCGACGACGCCGAGGATATCGACGCACTGGACGGTATCGACGGCAACAGGACCGAAACCACCGATGCTACTGGAGAAGCCGTCTTCACCGCTACCGCGACCGACATCGGTGAGTTCACTGTCCGGTTTAGTGAGACAACTGCTGGCAATGACAGCGCGACGGTGACGTTCGAAGCGGGTGAACCGGAGAGTATCGATGCCGAAGTAACTCAAAACAGGGCAACCGCTGACGGCAACGACGAGGTCGAATTCACCGTTGGTATCAAAGACGAGAACAACAACCCGGTCGAGGGAGCGACCATCGAAGTCGACGACGCCGAGGATGTCGAGGAGTTGATTGGGATTGCCAGCGGTGAGACCGAAACCACCACCGCCGCTGGCGAGGCTCGCTTCACTGCGTCTGCGACCGATGGTGGCAAGTACGCTGTGCGGTTTAACGAGACGGACGCAGGTACCGATACGGCGACCGCAACGTTCGAGAGTAGCGTCGACGAGTCGACCTCGACCAGCGAGAGCACCAGCAGCTGCACCGTAAGCGAGAGCGACAGTATCGTTGCCGCTCGTTCCCGTACCGACCGTCTTCGTGCCACCGTGGATCCGACGATCAGCGACGGGGTTGCCGAGTCGCGGCTACGGATCTGCGATTCCGGAACTGCCGAATTCAACTTTCCAGAAACCGAGTCAGCCTACGCGAATCTCTCGACAGCGACGATCGAACGGATCGAGTTCGAGTTCACCGAACCGGTCGACACTACGCTGACGGTTCGCACGGGCGGCGAGCCTCCCACCGACACCGCCCGTCGGCTCGACATATCGAGCGTTAAATCGGCTGGCTACCTCGGAATCGACAGCGATCTGGAGCACGACCGAGTTGATGAGGCTGCACTCGAGTTCCGCCTCCCAGTCGAGGCTATGGAGACTGTCGAAGACGATCCCGAGGCGGTATCGCTCTACCGTAGCACCCCTGAAACTGACGACTGGGAACGACATGAGACGACAGTCATCGACGAGACAGATGATACAGTCCGATTCGGTACCACCGTCGAAAACGTCTCACGGTTCGCAATCGGTCTCGATCGGCCGGAGACCGCCGCCGAACCGGTCGACGAGACCGATGACGAGGGAGTCGGTGAGACCGACGATACTCCCACCGGACTACTGTTGCTCGGACTCCTCCTGATAGCTGGACTGACGGTGTCCCTGTGGAGCAGAGCCGATTCGGAGGAGAGTGATGAAGAAACGTCGGATGGCGATGTCGACGGCGAGGAGAGGGCTGAGACAGGGGCTGGTGGACAGTAACCACCCCGAAGTCGACCGCCGACGAATCAGCGGCTTTTAGGCTTGCATCACTAACGGATAGCCAATGAGTCACGAGGAGTTCCCAACCGACCGTCCCGCGGTGGTGACCTGCGGGCTGCCGTATGCCAACGGCGACCTGCACGTTGGCCACCTCCGAACCTACGTCGGCGGCGACGTGTACGCCCGCGCACTCGAAACGCTCGGCCAGGAGACCGCCTTCGTCTCCGGATCGGATATGCACGGCACCCCGGTCGCCGTCAACGCCGACAAGGAGGGTGTCTCCCCAGAGGAGTTCGCCTTGGAGTGGCATGAAACCTACAAGGAGACGTTCCCGCAGTTCGACATCGCGTTCGACAACTACGGCCACACCCACGACGAGACGAACACCGAAACCACCAAAGAGATCGTCCGCGAGCTCGCCGCGGCAGGCCATATCTACGAGAAGGAGATCATGGTCGCCTACGACCCCATCGAGGATCAGCACCTCCCGGATCGCTATGTCGAGGGCACCTGTCCGTACTGCGGCGAGACGGCCCGCGGCGACGAGTGCGACGAGGGCTGCCAGCGCCACCTCGAACCCGGCGAGATCGAAGACCCCGTCTCCTCGATCACCGGCAACCCCGCCGAGTACCACGAACGCACCCACAAGTTCTTCGAGGTCTCAGAATTCGAGGAGTACCTCACGGAGTTCCTCGACCGGCTCGAAGGTACGTCGAACGCCCAAAACCAACCCCGCGAATGGATCGAATCCGGGCTGCAGGACTGGTGTATCACCCGTGATCTCGATTGGGGGATCGACTACCCTGAAGACGCTGACGGCGACGACCCCAACGATGCGGACGGCGACGAAGACGACGATGCCGACGACCTCGTCCTCTACGTCTGGGTTGACGCGCCAATCGAATACATCTCCTCGACCAAACAGTACACCGAGCGCGTCGGCAGCGACGCCTTCGACTGGGAGCAGCCGTGGAAAGAGGGCGGCGAGATCGTCCACGTCATCGGCCGCGACATCATCCAACACCACGCCATCTTCTGGCCGGCGATGCTCAACGGCGCGGGCTACGTCGAGCCGCGTGCGATCATGGCCTCCGGATTTGTGACGCTCGGCGGCAAAGGCTTCTCGACGAGCCGGAACCGCGCGGTGTGGGCCGACGAGTATCTCGATGAAGGCTTCCATCCCGACCTGCTGCGCTACTATCTCGCCACCAACGGCGGCTTCCAGCAGGACGTTGACTTCTCATGGGAGAAGTTCCGCGACCGCGTCAACACCGAACTGGTGGGGACACTCGGCAACTTCGTCTACCGGTCGCTGCTGTTTGCCGCGCGCAACTACGGCGGCGCGCCCGACGCGACCGTTTCCGACGAAGTCGACGACCGAATCGCCGAGGCCGTCGACGACTTCGCGGCCGCGATCAACGACTACTCGATCCGGAAGGCCGGCAACGCTGCCATCGACCTCGCAGCCTTCGGCAACGAGTACATCCAGCGCAACGAGCCCTGGAAGCTGACCGATGACGATCCCGAACGCGCCGAACAGGTTATCTATGATTGCGTCCAACTCTCGAAGGCACTCGCTGTGCTCTTCCAACCGGTTGCCCCCGACACCTGCGATCGGCTCTGGAGCCAACTCGGGGAGGCTGGCGATGTCGCCGACACCACCGTCGCTGTCGCTCGCGAGGCTCCACAGGGCGCGTTCGACGAACCGGACGAACTCTTCGAGAAGATCGAAGCCGAACGCGTTGAGGAACTCAATGAAAAGCTCGAACAGCGCGTCGAGGCCGCAACCGACGACGAAGCGGATGAGGACGATGACGCAGACGACACTGAAGACACCATGAGCGACGACACCACTGACGCCGACACCGACGCACAGGCCGCCGACCTCGAACCCCTCACCGACGAGCGAATCAGCTTCGAGGACTTTCAGGATCTCGACCTCCGTGTCGGCGAGATCATCGACGCCGAGGGCGTCGAGGACGCTGACAAACTCGCCAAGCTACAGGTCGATATTGGCCACGAGCAACGCCAGCTCGTCGCGGGGATCAAACAGCTCCACGACCTCAATGAGCTACCGGGCACCCGCGTCATCATCGTCGCCAACCTCGAAAAGGCCGAGCTGTTCGGCGTCGAATCAAACGGGATGCTGTTGGCGGCCGGCGAGGAGGCCGACCTGCTGACGACCCACGCTGACGCTCCGATCGGCACCCGAATCCAGTGACAGTACGGTGACAGCGACACAATAGCAGGCTTTTCATAGCGGTGGCCCGTGGGACGGCTATATAGCCGCCGCCACCCCATGGATCCCGATACCGACGTGTCGAACACCGTTCTCATCACGGTCGACTCACTGCGCGCCGACGCCATCAGCCCCTACGGCGAGATCGGACACACGCCGACGCTGGCGTCGCTGGCCGACCGGGCGACGGTCTTCGAGACCGCCTTTGCGACCGGCAACTGGACACCGTTTTCGTTTCCTTCAATGTTGGCCTCCCGGCCGGTGTTCGCTGACAACGGCCGGATCGGGGTTGCCGACTCGCCGACACTGCCACGGGTGCTCGCCGACAGCGATATCGCCACCGGCGGCTTCAACGCCGCCAACGGCTTTCTGACCTCTCATTGGGGGTACGACGATGGGTACGACACCTTCGAGCCCTTTGTCGCCAGCGTCGGATCGAGCATCTACAGCCGGTATCTTGCCACCCATCCGACGCTTGAGGCGTGGGTACAGCTGGCGACCTCGCCGCTGCGTCGGGCGCGCTCGTGGCTCAACGGCGCGGGCGACGACCGCCCGTTTCTCGACACCTCCCGGATGTTCGATATCGAGCAGGGCGCAACCGAGTTCATCGAGGCCCGCCAGGGCGACGACCGGCCGTTTTTCCTGTGGATCCACTACATGGATCCCCACACGCCGTACGTTCCCGCTCCCCGATACATCCGCGCGGTCTCCGACGACACAGTTGGCACCCACCGCATGCTGCGCGCCCACGCCCGCACCGCCTTCGGTCTGGAGGTCGGCCCCCAGACCCTGGCCGATCTTCGGATGCTGTATCAGGCCGCCGTCACCCAGGTCGACGCCAGCATCGGTCGCCTGCTGGAGACGCTGTCGGCGACCGGCCACGACGACGATACCGCCGTCATCGTCGCCGGCGACCACGGCGAGGAGTTCCAGGAACACGGCCACCTCGCCCACTACCCCAAGCTCTACGACGAGCTGATCCACGTCCCGCTGCTCGTCGATCTCCCCGGCAGCGACGGCCGCCGGATCGAGGACGCGGTCAGTTTGGACGCGATCCCGCCGACAGTCACCGACTGCTTCGGTGTCGACGCCCCCGAGGCCTGGGCCGGCGAGTCGTTGCTGCCGGCTGTTCAGGATGGGACGCCCCCCGCCGGGGAGCCGGTTGTCTCGGCGGCTGTCCGCGGCAAGACGGTTACCACCCAACCGATCCCGCGGTCGCTTGCGGAGGGTGAGCTCCTGCTCAGCGTCCGCGATGAGCGGTGGGTCTACATCGAAAACACCGCAACCGGGACGACCGAGCTCTACGACCGCCAGGTGGATCCGACTCAGCAGACAGATCTGATGGCCGACAACGCAGAAGCAACTGCTCTCACCCCGGCGGCACAGCAGGTCTACGACCGGTTTGGCGAGATCGCCGCCGACCACGCCGCGATGTTGGCCGCCGCCGATGCCGACAACACAGTCGAGGACGCTGTCGACGAGGAACTCGAAACACGGCTCGCCGCGTTGGGGTACAGATAGGTGCTTCGTTCGTTTCTTCGCGCACTCCTGTCCGGCCCGCTTGCCGTCCAACTCCGGCGGTTTGTCGCTGTCGGCGCGTTTACCGCCGGGATTCAGATGGTGCTGTTGTGGCTGTTTGTCGACATCGGCGGCCTGAACTACCTGCTGGGGGCGACGATCGCCATCGAGATCACGATCATCCTCTCGTATGTGCTCAACAACGCCTGGACGTTTCAGGCCTCACAGAACACCGGCCGGGTCGAGTATCTCGTCGGACTGCTGAAAACAAACGTCGTCCGCGGGACGGCGATCCCGCTACAGTTGGCGATCCTCTATGCACTCGTCGAGTGGGCCGGGCTCCTGTATCTTATCGGCAACGCTGTCGCCATCTTCATCAGCGGCCTCTATCGGTACGTCCTCGATGCGAAATGGACGTGGGGGTGACACGGTTCGTTGTGTTTCGACCCCAACGGAAGAGTTTATTTTGTTGGGAACAAAACACAACATAGGAACCGATGCCGGCGAGGGTTGTCTACCGGGAGCACGACGAGAAACCGGACGAAAGCCGGTATGAGATGGTTGCACAGCGGGTTCCACCGAGCGATGAGTACCCGGACGGGCTGAAGTATAGCTTCCAGTATATGGACGCCAGCGGCGACACGCTCCTGCGGTACGACAACGCCCCGTATCACTTGGATGTTGGTCGACACTACCGACACGGCCCAAACGGCGACATCGAACCGCTTTCGTTCACAACCCTCGCCGATCTCATCGATATGTTCCACACCGAGGTGAACGAGATCTATGCCCGACGAACCGACTGACACCGACGCTACAGGCGAGCAGGCGACCGAGCCAGAGCCACCCCACGAGGCGTTCATCGCCGATCTGACGGAGGCTGAGTATCCGTCGACCCTCCGTCTCACCGCGCTGCCGGCCGAGCAGGCACAGGCGGCCGCCGTTGAGCGCGCCGAACGGTGGGAGGCCGGCGAGACAGTTCCACATGTCGTCAACTTCGAGGATCGTGGGCGGCTCCGCCAGCTACTTGCCGACCGTCGGATGGAGCTACTTGAGGCGGTGATGGAGGCCCCTCCGGCGAGCATCCGCGCGCTAGCCGACCGCCTCGACCGCGATGTCCACGATGTTCACGACGACCTGCATCTGCTGGCCGACTACGATATCGTTCAGTTCGAAACGAACGGCCGCGCGAAGCAGCCGTATGTCCCCTACGAGACGGTTCGGATCGAGGTTGAGTTCGGGTTACCGAGCGGGCGGGGCTCGGAATCGACTGCCTCGGCCTGAGTTGCCGGAACTGTCAGGCGAGTTTAGAACGGCAGCCGCGGTTCGATCCGCGCCACGAGATCCCGCACCGCCTCCTGTTTGTAGTAGCCGACCGCCGAGACGACGATGACGAACGCGACCAGTGCGATCCCTGTTCGGAACCGTCCGCCAGCGAACTCCCCGCCTGCGTAGACCGTAATTACATAGGCCGGGAGGCGGCCGACGGCGATCACGGCGATAAACGTTCGGAGCCGCCATGTGGTGAGCCCACTCAGAAAACAGATCGCATCGTCGGGTAGCCCGGGGATGATGACAAAGGCAAACAGCCCCGGAACGCCGACGCGCTCGACAAAGGCGTCGAAGCGGTCGATCACCTCGTCGGCGATCACGCGCTCGACAAACGACCGCCCGTATCGCTTTGCGAGGCTAAACGCGACAGCACTGCCGATCAACACGCCCGTCAGGCTGTAGATGGTGCCGTAGACGGGGCCGAAGAGATAGCCCGCGACGAGGGCGACCACCTGTCCGGGGATCGGTGCGACGACGACCTGGGTGGCCTGCAGGACGATGAACACCAGCGGGGCGAAGACACCGAACCCCGCGATCCACGTCCGGAGGGCCTGTGCATCGAACACGAAGGGGGCGTACCGGCGGACACCAAGATAGAGGCCGACGAACGCGGCGATGACGGCCACCGCAAGGAGGAGGGTCTGCCATCGATCCGCCCGCGAGGAGAACACCTTCATCTGGGTGGAGGTGGCGGCGGGAGATGCTTGAAGCTACCCGTTTTTCCTGTTTGGATTGATGCGGCGTGGCTGTGTTGCTTGTCTGAAGGGTCGTTCGTTCAGCACTGACGACTCCGCTTCCGAGACCAACCATTATGTGCTCGCCGTCCCTACGTCGTCTATGCCACCCCAGGCAGTCGTCGTCGACGACTCCGCCTTCCAGCGGACGGTCGTCTCCGAGACGATCGACGACCACGTTGAGATCGTCGGCACCGCCGAAAACGGCCGGGAGGCGATCAAGGTGTTCGCCGAGACCAAGCCGGATCTGCTGACGATGGATATCATGATGCCGAAGCTCAACGGCATCGAAGCCCTCTCGGCGATCAAGGAGCGATCCCCGGAGACAACGGTTGTGATGGTCACGAGTGTCTCACAGAAGGAGAAGATGCGGGAGGCCGCCAAGGCCGGCGCGGACGGCTATGTCACCAAACCCTTCGAGGCCGAGGAGCTGACCGCCGAACTCGACGAGGCTGTCGGGGGATCGATCACCGGCTGAGCCCGTCTCGCGGCGAGCTGTCCCCGATCAGCGTCTCCGACGGCCGTATCGTGGGGCTTTTTTAAGCTACCTGACCTACGCTGAGCCATGCGAAACGCGAAAATCGTCTGTACGCTCGGGCCAGCCTCCAGCGACGCGGAGACGATCCGTGCGCTCAACGAGGCCGGGATGTCCGTCGCGCGGCTCAACGCCAGCCACGGGACAACAGATCACCGGGCGACAGTCATCGACCGGGTACGGGCGGTCGACGCCGACAGCGACCGCTCGCTCGCGCTGATGATGGATCTCAAGGGGCCGGAGGTTCGCACCGCCGAGATCGACGGCCATGTCACCCTGGAGACGGGCTCGGCGGTTGTCTTCGAACCGGGCGACACCGCCACCGCCGACCGGGTTGGGCTGTCGGTCTCGATCGGCGCGGCCGAGCCGGGCGACCGAATCCTGCTCGATGACGGCCGGATCGAAGCCACGGTCGACGCTGTCGATGGCGAGGCGGTCACCGCCACCATCGACTCCGGGGGCGATCTCCAAAGCCGAAAAGGTGTCAACGTTCCCGGTGTCGATCTCGATATCGACCTGATCACCCCTGGGGACGAACAAGAACTCAAACTCGCCGCCGAGAAAGAGGCTGATTTCGTTGCGGCCAGCTTCGTCCGCGACGGCGAGGACGTGTACGCCATCGCCGACAGGATCGAGGAGTTCGGCGCGGAGATCCCTGTTGTCGCCAAGATCGAACGCGCCGGAGCAGTTGAAAACCTCGATTCGATCATCAACGCCGCTGATGGCGTCATGGTCGCCCGCGGCGATCTTGGCGTCGAATGCCCGCTTGAGGACGTGCCGATCATCCAGAAACGGATTATCAAGAAATGTGTCGACGCCGGCGTTCCCGTGATCACCGCCACGGAGATGCTGGATTCGATGATCAAGGCCCGCCGGCCGACCCGCGCGGAGGCCTCCGATGTCGCCAACGCGGTGTTGGATGGCACCGACGCGGTCATGCTTTCCGGGGAGACCGCGGTTGGCGATGATCCGGTTCGTGTCGTGGAGATGATGTCGGATATCGTCTCCCGGGTTGAGTCGACCGACGAGTACGCCGAAACCGTCGAGCAGCGCGTGCCGGCCGCCAGCGATCGCTCCCGGACCGAGCCGCTGGCGCGGTCGGCGCGCTATCTCGCCCGGGATATCGGTGCCGCGGCGATCGTCGCCGCCAGCGAATCCGGCTACACCGCCCGCAAGGCCGCCAAATTCCGGCCGCCGGTACCCGTTGTCGCCACCACGCCAAACCACCGGGTGCGTCGGCAACTCGCCTTGGTGTGGGGTGTGACCCCGCAGTACCACCAGTATGAGGATACCGCCGATACGATCCTCGAAAGCAGCGTTCAGTCGGCGATCGATGCCGGCGCGGCCCAGAGCGGCGAGACGGTCGTCGCCATCTCCGGGCTGTTTTCCGGGGTCGAAGGGGCGAATACGACCAACATGCTGAAGGTTCATATCGCCGCCGAGAAGGTTGCCAGCGGGAAATCGATCACCGGCGGGCGGGCCTCGGGCCCGCTGGTTCGGCTGACCGACGGCGATCTCTCGTCGATCCCCGATGGTGCGATCCTCGCGCTGTCGACCGCGTTCGACGGCGAGTTTACCGGTGATCTCGGACGGATCGGCGGGATTATCGATAGCCGCGATGGGCTCACCGGCTACCCGGCTGTCGTTGCCCGGGAGGTTGGGTTCCCGATGCTCAGCGATGCGACCCTCCCGGATTCGATCGCCGACGGCGAGACGATCAGCGTCGACGCCGAACGTGGGATCGTCTTCGACGGCGACGTTCTCCAGTCAACGCCGCGCTGATACTCTCGGCGTTTCTGCTTCGGTTTCCGCTGTGGTGCTGACGGAAAATCAAGCGGAAAGCCTCGCTTCACCCGGGGAGGGTATCAAGCCGAGACGGATCACAATACCGAGTTTCTCACTGGGAAACACTGCCTCCTCTCTTTTATTTATAAAACCACCAGCAGTGGTATGTGCAGCCACGCATCCGGAAACCAACCCTCTGCTGGTACGATTACTAAAGCGAACGCCCACAATGAGTAGACATGTTTCCAAGCAAACAACGCTGCGAGCTGTCTGTGCCGCTGTTATACTCACGACGATCCTCTTGGTGAGCATCCAATCAGCAGCCGCCTCACCACCACCAGTTCAAATCGAAACATCAACACATGTAGAGGAACCAACCCCAGGAGAACCAGTTGAGATTGACGCGACCATCTCAAATCTTGCGAACAATAACAGCCGAAATGTACGAGTGCGGTACGTGTGGTTGCGTGAAGGCGGCGAGTTAGACACATACCGACAATCCGAAGATGTAGGTGTGATTGCCCCCGGTGGATCACTCACAATCCCATTCTCAGTCACATTTGACAGCCCCGGTCAGAAGCATCTCGATCTCGAACTCACGGCCTCAAAAGCCGGTGACGATACACCACACACCTACAAAAAACCAATCTACATCGATGTAACAGACTCCGATCTTCGTGGCGATGTGCGACTGACAAGCAACTCAGTCACCGGAAGTGGGGCGGTCACCATCGAGGGAGATGCCGCAAATATCGGCGGGACCAATGTGGAATCCGTCCTTCTGCGTGTCCCAGAGACAGACTCGATTTCGCCACGCCCGCCGAACGGCGAGTACTACGTTGGCGGCATCGAGACCAGTGAATTCGGCACCTTCGAGCTCACCGCTGACATCGCCAATGGGACGGACTCTGTGCCGATTAATATCACATACATCACTACTGGAGAGGATCGAGACGACAAACGGGTAACGAAAACGCAGCAGATTCCGGTCGGCGACTCCCCATCCGGTCTCCCCCAAGCACAACAGGCCCAAGCAACAGCGACTGACGCCCCACCGTCTGATCGCGGGCCACCGATTTTGATCATCGGAAGTGTGGCTGTCCTCGTGGTCATCAGCATCATCGGGCTGGTGCTGTGGCGGAGACAATGAGTGTAATCGAACTTGTGGATGTGGTCAAACAATACGAGAGTGGTGAGGAGCTGATCACAGCCCTTGATGACGTGACGTTTCAGGCCACTCACGGCGAGATGGTCACGATCATCGGCCCCTCAGGGTCGGGTAAGAGCACCTTGCTCAATATGATCGGCTTGCTTGATACGCCGACCGAGGGAGCAGTGCGGCTCAATGGTCGGGATGTCACGGATTGCTCCCCGGATGAGTTAACCGAAGAACGGCGGTCAGAGATCGGGTTTGTCTTTCAGGATTATCACCTGCTTCCGATGCTCACAGCGACCGAAAACGTTGCACTCCCAACGATGTGGGAACCCCAACTGCATAAACATGACCGAGCCGTTGATCTCCTCACCCGAGTGGGACTGAGCGACCGACTGTCCCATCAACCGACTCAGCTATCCGGCGGTCAGCGTCAGCGGGTTGCCATCGCACGGGCGCTCATCAACGAGCCAGATGTACTCCTGGCCGATGAGCCGACGGGTAATTTAGATCAAGAGACCGGCGCCACCATCCTTGATGAGTTGACCAGACTCAAAGAGACCGAGGATATTGCGATTGTTGCGGTCACCCATGATGAACAGTTGGTTGAGTATGCCGATCGGGTTGTTGAACTGGTTGATGGGACAATCAAAACATGAGCAGCACGCAGCTCCTGCGTCGCTTCCCGAGTGTGTTGATGGCTTGGCGGAATCTGGGCCGCAATCGGGTTCGAACCGCGTTGGCGACACTCGGCATTCTCATTGGGGTGGTCGCAATCGCATCGTTAGGGATGGCGACGGCCGCCCTCCAACAGCAGGCCACGGCGGATCTCCAAGGGTTGTCGAATGAGGTAACCGTCTCTGCAGGGCCGGATAACTCTCAGGAGGGGATTACCCCTGATCAAGTCGATGACATTGAAACCGTCGCCGGCGATGCGACGGTTGTCCCAGAGAAAACCAATTTTACCACTCTATCAGCCCGAAATGGGGCTGAAACACGGGTTCGGGTGACCGCACTGACAAAAGCAGATGCCATGTACAATGTGACCCGGGGACAGGTCTCAAACCGACTCCGATCCGGAGCGTTGCTCACCGATTCAGAGGCCACGCGGCTCGGCGTAGACATCGGCGATCCGGTGTCGTATAATGACAAGCTATACCGTATTCAGGGGATCCTGTCGTCGTCACAGGGATTCGGTGGTGCCCGACGTGAACTTGTCGTCCCGATGTCAGCGATGGCTGAGCAAGACCACTACGATTCGGTGACTGTGTTGACTACCGCTGAGCAATCGGTGAATAGCCTGACAACTGATATTGAGTCGTGGTTCAACAACCGAGATGAGCAGATCGTCAACGTCAGAAACTTCGCCGCCGTCCAGCAGAACGTCGACTCATTTCTTGGCACCTTACAGCTCGGGCTGTTAGGGATCGGCTCGATCTCATTGGTGGTCGCCAGTGTTGCCATTCTCAACGTGATGTTGATGAGCACCGTTGAACGTCGCGGCGAAATCGGCGTTCTCCGGGCTGTCGGCATCAGCCGTGGTGAGGTGCTTCGGATGATCCTCACAGAAGCCGCCTTCCTTGGTGTGATCGGTGGCACCCTTGGTGTGGTGGTATCTGCGGCCATTGGGATCGTGATCTTTGAGATCCTGATCGGGAGCCCACTTGCTGCGTTCAGGTGGCACAGTGCACGATATCTGCTGTATGGCATGGGGTTCGCCGTGTTTGCGAGTGTGCTCAGCGGGCTGTATCCGGCCTGGAAGGCCGCAAATGAACGGCCCGTAGAGGCTCTCCGCGAGTGAACAGTTCATACCCCTTTCGGGAACCGACAGATGCGATCCCAAATCAAGCTCAACAGGGGTATCGATCCGCTCATTTCCTCTCGACCGTCTGGTAGATGGGTCGCTCCACCTGGCGGATAGCGGTGGGATCAGCTCCGATCCAGAAGCGCGGATACTTCGATCAGCAGAAGTGTCCGCGCAACCAATAGCCCGAACCCGGTGGCCGGGCTGCTTCGCTGTCCTCAATCGACCTGTTCGAACTCGTGGAGCACCGTCGTATCCGTCTCATCCCACGTGAGGTCATGGGTTCGTTCGATACGCTTCCTGTATGCCGCAAGGTTCTCCGAGCCCTCGGCCTGTGCGTCTTCCTCCGTTAGGTCTCCCAGCTGCTCTTCGCGAACGGTCGTCACCTCGAACAGCATATCGTCGATGGCGAACTGATCGCCCTCCGCGGCGTGTTGATCCCCGCGGTGAAGCTGTGTCACGTCGCCAGCGACGACAGCCTGCCGGATGCGTTCGGCCGGCAGCAGTTCGTCGGCATCAATCATCGCCATAGTTCCTCACCTTCCGTTCGACTGTGTGATACCATGTTTACAAAGTGTCAATACCAACGGTGATTGCTGCGACTCGGGCGATTCATTCGTGTTTTTCGAATCCCATCGCTGGGGCCATCTCGCGGAACGCCTGTCGGCACAGCCAGATGTCGTACGTGCCAACTAACCCTTGTTCGCGGCCCGTCGCCCGACAGACGCGTGTCTGCCCGGTCGGCTCGTCGTCGGCCTCTTCGCTGTCGCTGTTGTCGGTGTTGGTCATCGTTGTGCCTTCCTCCTGAGTTCAGGCGCGACCGAGCGGTCGTTGGCCAGTTCTTCGAGCAGTGCGGTCGCCCCACACGAGATCAGGCCATCGACGGCCTGTCGACGAAGTCCTCCCGGCAAGCCATCGACACGAACCAGCACCGCCAGGTCGGTCGTCCGACTCGCCTCGGTGAGCGTCTCGATTGCTGCCTGTCGCTCCTCCCGCGGGACACTGTGTGTCATCACTGTCTGCATCGGATTCGTCATCGCATCTCCTCCAGTCGCTCACAGCTGTCTGCGGTCGCCGACAGCCACGCCGTCAGCTTCGAATCCTCGGGTGCTGTCGAGTACACGGTTATCAGATCGGCAGCGTCGTCGCGGGGTTCGATGATCGTGTGACACTGCCTCGTCGGTGCGCCATCGTCAGTCGCGTGTGGTGGGAGGTCGTGCGTAGTCACGGGTGGTGAGTCAGTCAGCAAGGCCGATCTCCTCCTGTTCGTCGGGGTCGGCTACAGGGGTCTGGTCGTCGCTTTCCTCAGCGTTTTCGGGTGTCTCGAACCGCGGCAGCCGATCCTCGAAGGCCGACCACTCGGCGTCCATCTCGATCTCGGTGAGGAGACACTCGTCGAGTCGACGCCGGAGCGCGTCGTGATCCATCTCGGTGCCGATCACCACGAGCTGCGTGCCGCGGTCACCCCACTCGTCGTCCCAGATTTCAGCGAGTTCCGGAACTGCCTCCAGCTTCTCGTCTCGCTCCGCTGGCGGCAGCGTCGCCACCCAGTTCCCGGCGGGCGCAACTCGAACGGATTGACCCGCCACGTTGAGCATGATCGCCACATCCTCGCGGCCCGCTAGCCAGAAATGGCCCTTCGAGCGAACCACGCTATCGGGGAACGCATCGAGCAGTTCGGCGAATCGCTCGGGGTGAAACGGGCGTCGCGCCTCGAAGACGAACGATGTCACGCCGTGTTCCTCCTCAGCGGAGGCGTGCGGCTCCCGAAGCTCCTGCATCCAGCCGGCCGACTGGCTTGCGTCCGCGAAATCGAAGCGGCCGGTGTCGACGATCTGCTCGCTGTCGACCCTCCCGTGGGTTGTTCTGATGATCTCCGCCCGCGGCTGGAGTGTCTCGACGAGTTCCTCGACCTCTTGCAGCGTCTCCTCGTCGACCAGATCGCACTTGTTGAGCAACAGCACGTCACAGAATTCGACCTGCTCGACCAGCAGGCTACCGAGGTGTTTCTCGGTGCCGTCGTCGTCAAGTAGTTCCTCGGATTCCACCGCCGTCTGGAACTGATGGGCGTCGACGACCGTCACAGCGGTATCCATGTGACAGCCGTCCAGCGGTTCAATCCCGGTTTCCGCGTAGAACTCGGTTGGATCCAGATCCGACTGGTCGAAGCCGAGTGTGAGCGTCTGGGCGACCGGTAGCGGCTCGGCCACGCCGGTCGATTCGACGACGATGGCGTCGAAGGTTCGCTCGTGGGTGAGTTCACCGATGGCGTCGAGCAGGTCACCGCGAAGCTCACAGCAGATACAGCCGTCGTCGAGTTCGACCAACTCCTCTTCGTCGGCCGAGATATCTGAGGACTCGGCGACGAGTTCGGCGTCGACGTTGACCTCGCCCATGTCGTTGACGAGGACGGCCAACTCGCGGTCGCCGCTCTCCTGCAGGAGGTGATTGAGTGTGGTGGTCTTTCCGGCACCGAGTGTGCCTGACAGCACCGTCACGGGGGTTGTTTCCTGTGGCATGTATTACTACAATAGAGAACCTTATTGATAGTAGTTATTATTTTAGTCGATATTCTTATTAATACGCGACGACTCCGGACGAGATGACCGGACACAATGCCGACATCCACTGATCCACCTGCTATCACCGGTGTCGCGTCTGGCAGTATCGACCGTGCGCCAAGCGTCGACTGCGTCGTCGTTGGTGGTGGTATCCACGGCACCTACCTCGGCCAGCGACTCCTCGAAGACACTGCTCTCGACCGTGATGGGCTCGTCATTGTCGACCCAAACGACCGCTTGCTCGACTCGTTCCGACGAAAGGCCCGCGCCTGTGGGATGGACTCGTTGCGGTCGACGTACGTCAATCACCTCGGAACCGACCCATTCGCGCTCGAAGCTTTTGCCGAGGGCCACGGCCGCGAGGACGAACTCCGACCAACGGTCGACTACCCTGACCGACCCGGACTGGAACTGTTTCTCGACCACGCCGACCACGTCATCGAGTCGAACAGTCTTGACGCACTCCACAGACAGACAGCGGTCACGACGATCCACGACCAGCCCGATGGAGGGCTGCGAGTCGTGACCGATGACGGCGTGATCGACACACGGAGCTGCGTGCTTGCCATCGGCCACGGCGGCCGGTACCATCTCCCCGAGTGGGGCCGCTCCGTTGAGGGCGTCGAACACGTCTGGGGACGCTTCGACCCGGCCACCGACACGACGGAGACAGTCATTATCGGCGGTGGGAGTACTGCGGCCCAACTGGCCGCCACGCGCAGCGAGGGAGAGTCAGTCACTCTGCTCTCTCGACAGCCGCTCGAATGGGAAGTAACTGAAGCAGCCCCACAATGGCTCAACTGGCGCCACATCGAACGTGAACTGCACCACCATCCACCGGCGTCGAAAGCCCGTTTCGATGTCGTACAGAACGCCCGACACAGAGCGACGGTGCCACCGTATCTGTACGACACGCTGGACACTCGTCGTCGGAGCGGCTACCTTCAGATTCGACAGGGTGAGGTTATTCAGGCAACTCAGGAGAGCGACCGCGTTCAATTGACGCTCGCCGACGACACCCGATTACGCCCGGATCGGGTCGTCTGTGCCACCGGGTTTGCGTCGGTGTTCGACCATCCGTTTGTCGAGCGACTCGCGAGCACACTTGATCTGAATCGCGGCTACCGTGGCCTCCCACGACTCGACGATCAGACACTGGCCTGGCGAACCGTTTCTGCCGATCGAGTACCGCTCTATGTCTCCGGGGCACTCGCACTCGGCACCGTTGGCCCGTACGCGCCGAATATCCCCGGCGCACGACGGAGTGCGGATCGCATCACAGCGGCCATCGACTCACTCTGCGAGCGATCGATGGAGCCGACGCCATCGGCCAGATAACCGCTGGTCAGCACTGGCCACGTCGCTGCTGCTGGCGACCTGCTGAGACATAGCAAGACCGCTCAGTTGCGTCCGCGCCCATCTGGAGCGGGTCTCTCTACCGGTTCCTCCTCGGTGGACGCTGTGAGCAGTGAGACGAGGGCTGCCTCCGTTACCGGCTGTGCAGTCGCCGCAAGCCCCGCCTCGCGAGCGATTCGCACCGCACTCGGCGGGTGAAGGTTCGCCTCCGCCAACAGCGCGTCGTCGTAAAACACTGTCTGGGGCGTTCCGCGTCCAACGACGTTGCCATCGGCCATCACACAGACTCTATCCGCGACTTCAGCGGCAAATTCGAGGTCGTGTGTCGACAGCACGACGCTGATCCCCGCCTCGTGAATCTGGGTGATTCGGTCGGCGACCAGCCGGGAGCGCTCGGGGTCGAGCCCAGCGAGCGGTTCGTCCAGCACGACAACACTCGGTTCGAGCACGAGGACGCCCGCAAGGCCGACGAGGCGTTTTTCACCGCCGCTGAGATAGTGGGGGACCCGATCTTCGAGATGGCCCGCGTCGACAGTTGCCAGCGCCTCACGAGCGCGCGCTCGTGCGTCGTCATCGGCAACACCGTAGTTCTGGAGGCCGAACAGCACGTCATCGAGGACCGTGGGCGCGACGAGTTGCGTATCGGCGTCCTGAAACACGAAGCCAACCTCCTTTCGCGCGTACTCTTTGTTGTCTTCGGTAATCGTGGTGCCGTCGACGACGAGTTCGCCGTCGTCGGGAACCAGCGTTGCGTTCAGGTGTTCGAGAAGCGTCGACTTCCCGGCGCCGTTGCCACCGACGAGCGCGACAACCTCGCTGGGATACACCGAAAAGTCGACATCGTGCACGCCGACTGTCCCGTCGGGATAGGTGTGGGCCTCACACCGAAGGTCGACGAGCGGTGTTGCGGCTCGGCTCACAGTCTCACCCCGTAGACAGCGACCACCCCATAGCCGATGACAGCACTGTACGAGCCAGCGACGATCAGTAGTTCGTGGACCGGTGGCCGCGAAACATCACCGTACAGCGTGATGTCGCCGCTGTAGCCACGGGCCTCCATCGACTTGACGAGCCGTTCGGACCGCTCGATCGCCGACAGCATCGTCATGCCGAGCATTCTGGCGTACAGCCGCCTGTTCGACCAGAACTCCGCAAGGTTTGCACCACGGGAGAGCGCGGCTTTCACCAGATCCTCGAGCGTCTCAAGCATGACGAACGTAAACCGGTAGGTGAGCAGCGCGATCTGATCGATTGGCCGCGGGAGCAACCGGCCAAGCACGTACGCCACGTCGGTGTACTCCGTGGTCATCGATGCCGTCAGCGCAAACGTCACAACCGTGAGTGATCGACAGGTGAGCTCCGCGAAGAGGCTGAGGCCAGCCCACGTGACCGAGAGCGCGCCGAGCGGTGTCGAGAGCGATCCGCCGATCGGCGTGCCCGGTTCGAGAAACGCCAGCGGCCCGGCGACCGAGACGATGAACAGCATCGGCAGCGTATACCAGCCGGCGAGCCGTCGATACGGCAGGCCTGACAGCCCGTAGATACCGAGAACGCCGCCGTAGAGTCCGGCCAGCAGCGCGAGCCGGTCGAACACCGTGACAGCAAGGACGAGCGCGCCGATGACGCCGACCTTCGTCCAGGGATTGACGCGGTGTAACGGTCCGTCTCGCCGCTCGGCAAACGCCGTGATGAGCCGCGGATCGGGAACGTGATTCGAGAGTGTGGTCACGGTTACTGTGTTGCTTGGTCTTCGTCAAAGCCACCGTAGCGGTCGACGTAGACGTACAGCCCGAGACCAACCACAGCCAGGAGGGCGACGAGGCCGCCGAATTCGACCATCAGCCCTCCCTTCCGGATCGGCCCCGCGACGATGATCCCGCGGCCGAGGTTAACGAGCGCGCCGCCGCCCTCCTGGACGCCGCGCTGGAGGGCTTTCGCGGATCGCTTTGCCCACGGGAGCGCGCCGCCGGTCGCGGTGAACCCCCAGTAGCCGGCGGCGAGAAAGGCGGCGAAGAGCGCGCCGAGTCCGCCGTACTGTTTCCACCGCTGCATCAGGCGGTCACCCCTGTTGGCTCCGCTTGGGTGTCGCGGTCGACAAGGCCAACGAGATCCGGACGCACGGAGGCGAGGAAGTTCACGATAAAGCCCGTCAGCAGCCCCTCGATGACGGCGACGCCGAGATTGAGCCCAACGAGACCACCAACGGCGATCGCCAGGTCACCACGCGGCAGCGCGCTCCCGTTCACGCCGCTGATGACGATAATCGCTCCCATCAGGAAGGCACCCGCCGAAAGCCCGATCGTTGCGGCGCTGGTGCTGGCGGGGAAGACATCCCAGTCCATCCCCAGCAGCGTTTTGAACATGTAGTAGGCGACGATTGCTTCGCTTGCGTTGACAAGCGTGTTTGCCCCGAGCAGGCCGACCGCGCCGTGGCCGAGCGCTGCCGAAAAGATGTTGACAACCAGTGCGATGAGAGCCCCAAGCAGCGGCCCAGCAAGAATCCCAACCAGGCCGGTGAGGTTCATGTGTATTCCGCCCCATACGGGGAGGTTAAGCTGGAAGATCGCAAAACTCGCGGCCGCGCCGATGCCTGCGAGCGCGACCTGGTGTGTCTCGATACCACCTTTCCGAATCCGATAGACGATGGTACTGATGAGTCCAACGCCAAGCAGCGTCCACGCCACCAGTGCCCACAACGGGAACGATCCTTCGCCGAGATGAATGTGTGCCATGTGTGGTTAGCAATATTAGATCATATTATAATAAAGTTGCTGTAGTAGCAGCTGAGAAATAATAATCAAAACCACAAATATTACTTAAATTGCTATTGAATATCCAACTAACACGATCGGCCATCCCAACAGGCATCAGTGCGTTCGATCTTGGCGTCCGTCAACCATCTTCTGCGGCGGAGACGAGGGCTTATTATTCCGGCCCCCGACGTATCGGTATGGTCGATTCCGCCGACAGCGATGTCGACGCGACAGACGACAGCGACAGCGAGTGGCGGTACAGCATTGAGGATGTTGGCTCCGAGGCGGCCGATACGGTCGACGAGGAAACGCCGATCGAACCCGAGTCGATCTCGCTGGAGCATGCCACCTTCGTCGCCCTCGGGGTGTTGTTGACCGTTGGCGTCGTTGTGACCGGGCTGTGATCGGCTTCGACCCCCGGCGTGCTACGGCAGCACGGTGACGGTGTTCAAGGGTTAACTTTGTTGAACACGTATCACGGGTATGGTTGTCCTGCTCACGGAGTTCATCAGCCCGGAGGCGATACCGTTGTTGTTGGTGACCGCCGGGCTGTTGCTTTCGCTGGCGGAAGCCCTTGCTCCGGGTGCGAACTTCGTCGTTGTCGGGATCGGGCTGCTCGGGGCTGGCCTCGTCGGCCTGCTGTTTCCGTTTCTCGGTCCCTTCGCGCTGGGCCTGTTCGTGCTGTTGTTCGGGATTATGGCGTTCTACGTCTACCATGAGTTCGATCTCTACGGCGGGAAGGGCCAAGCCCAGACCAGCGACTCCGAGACGCTGCAGGGGATGACCGGCCGGGTCACCGAGGAGGTCACCCCGGCCGGCGGCGAGGTAAAACTCCAGGGCGGCGGCTTCAACCCCTTCTACTCCGCGCGGTCGATGGACGGCGCGATCCCCGAGGGCAGCGACGTGATGGTGATCGATCCCGGCGGCGGCAACGTCGTTACCGTCGAATCCCTGGAAACTATCGAGGACGACATCGACCGCCAGTTGGCCGCGGGCCGCGAGAATGCCCAAGACGAGTCGGCGGCCGCCGAGTTCGCCGAGCAGCACGCTGATGCGGTTGGTGCCGACGCCGCTGGCGGCGACGCTGTCGATGACGCCGATAACGGCGGCGTCGACACCGACCGCGATGCCGACGAGACTGACCGCGATGCCGATGCCGACGACACCGCTGGCGACAGCATCGATACCGACCGCGATGTCGAGTACGAACGGTAGCCGGCGGTCAAAATAGGGCCACGAAGCCAACGCTTATTGGTGTCTCATACCAACGTGATGTCATGGATCCACTCGTCCTCCAACTGCAGTTGACGACGCTTGCTGTCGGGCTGTTGTTCCTGACAGTCGTCGCCGTGACGATCTGGCAGACCGTCGAGATCGTCGACGCCTACGAGAAAGAGGCGCTCACGGTCTTCGGCGAGTACCGCAAGCTGCTCGAACCGGGGTTCAACCTCATTCCGCCCTTTGTCTCCCGCACCTACGCCTTCGATATGCGAACCCAGACGCTGGACGTGCCCCGACAGGAGGCGATCACTCGTGACAACTCCCCGGTCACGGCCGACGCCGTCGTCTACATCAAGGTGATGGACGCCAAGAAGGCGTTCCTTGAGGTGGACAACTACAAGAAGGCGGTTTCCAACCTCGCCCAGACGACGCTGCGAGCCGTACTGGGTGATATGGAACTCGACGACACGCTCAACAAACGCCAAGAAATAAACAGCAAAATCCGCAAGGAGCTCGACGAACCCACCGACGAGTGGGGGATTCGTGTCGAAAGCGTCGAGGTGCGTGAGGTCAACCCCTCGAAGGATGTCCAGCAGGCGATGGAGCAACAGACCTCCGCCGAGCGTCGCCGCCGTGCGATGATCCTCGAAGCACAGGGTGAACGCCGCAGCGCGGTCGAGACCGCCGAGGGTGACAAACAAAGCGACATCATCCGTGCCCAGGGTGAGAAACAGAGCCAGATCCTCGAAGCACAGGGTGATGCGATCTCGACCGTTCTCCGCGCCAAGTCCGCCGAGGCGATGGGCGAACGCGCGATCATCGAACGCGGGATGGAGAGTCTCGAACGCATCGGCCAAGGCGAGTCCTCGACGTTCATCCTCCCGCAGGAACTCACCTCGCTGGTCGGCCGCTACGGCAAGACGCTCACCGGCAGCGATGTCCAAGAGAGTGAAGGCCTCGAAGGCAAGGAGTTCGACGACGAGACCCGCAAGATGCTCGGCCTCGACGACATCGACGAGATCCTCGGCGAGATCGATCAGGCCGCCGAGATGGATATCGAACAGCTCGAACAGGAAGCCGAGCAGATCAAATCCGGCGAAACCGACATCGCCGGCGGCGAGGCCGATGTTGGCGAGCCGGATATCCCGGATCCAGATATCGACGAGGCCGATGTCGACGATGAGGAACTCGTGACCGAAGAAGAGACCAAATAGGCGCGTCGCTGTCGGCTGTTCTCCGTTCGATCAGCAGTTCGCAAGCGATGATGCGCCCGCAGATTTATTGCGATCTATTACGTTCTATTACATATGCCGATCAGCATCGATCAGTTCGACGCGGAACCCGCGGATGTCCTCGATATACAGGAAGGAACCCAACCGTATCGGGTTCTCCAGTTTCTCGCCGATAACAGCGAACAGGCGTTTACGCAGACGGAGGTTCACGAGGCAACGGGGATCAAACGCGGTAGCGTCGGTGCGGTGCTATCGCGCCTCGACGACCGAGGGCTCGTTCGACATCGCGGCCGATACTGGGCCGTCGCTGATGATGACCGTCTCGCCTCCTATGCCGCACAGACACAGGCGAGTTCGGGATCGATAACCGACGACTACTACGGTGAGGAGTAAGCGATGGCATACGAGCGCGGTACTGTCGTGAAAGTGCCCGACCTGTTCGCCGACTATGATTACCGTCCCTCCGTGTGTCTGAGTGATACCAGCCATCCGTTCAGCGACGAGGAGGCCCTTTATGCAGCGGTCACGACGACCCAGCGCGCCGCCGCCGTGTTGCTCACTGACGACGATTTCGCCAGCGGTGGGCTTCCCAGAGACAGCTATGTGAATCCGTGGACAGTCGTATCGATCCGTCACGCCGATATCGACCGCGCGGAAGGATCCCTTACCGACGAGACGATCGAACATATCGCCAGTGAAGCCGCTGGCTACCTCGGCGTTCGGTAGGCCGGATCAAGCTCGCTCCGGATACAACCGCTTCGCCAGTAGTTCGATCCCGTCGATTAGTTTCGGGCTCGGCTGATTCAGCAACGAGTCGTCGATGACGTGTACCTCGGCGTCCAGCGACCAGCCGCGCTCCCGCAGGCGATCGGCTGAGACCTGCTCGCCGGTGCCACAGATATGCAACACTGCGTGGTCGGGATCGGCAGCGGCGACGGTGGTTTCGTCGACTTCCTGCGAGCGGTCGCCGGGGTCGACGAACGGGTACCGACCCCCCGCGGCTTCGACAGCATCGGGAACCCAGTTGCCGGCGGCCATCGGCGGATCCGACCACTCCTCGCAGTAGACGACCGGGCGGTCGTCGTCATCGCTGTCGCTACCGATCGTCTCGGCCACCGCGTCGAGTCGGCGGCGGCAATCCGTGACCAACGCCTCGCCAGCGTCGGCGACGCCAACAGCGTCGGCCAGCGACTGGAATCCCGCCAGCACCTCATCAAGGCGGCTTGGCTCGTGGTGGTGGACACGGTAGCCCCGACCCTGTAATTCATCGCGGATCTCCCGTTGGAGGCCGTCGCTCGTACAGACGAGATCCGGGGTGAGGTCGGCGACCGTCTCGTAGTCGGGGGTCAGCCAGCCGCCGACCATGGGGCGGTCGAGCCCACAGTGGGCGGTGACACCGACAACCTGGTCGGCGACGCCGAGGGCCGCAAGCGTGGCTGTCGCGCTCGGAGCCAGCGAGACGATCCGCGGCTGTTCCATACCCCCACTGCGTGCGGTAGTTTCAAAACATGCTCGCTTTGTGAGCCGCTGACACCCGTCGGACTCATATTGTGTTTCTGATACCAAACTATCAGGGTCATTCACCCAAATTCGGCCGGTAGCGGTGCTGTCGCAAAACAATACCACACTGCTTAAGTATCGGTCTGTCGTTGTGTAGGAGACGATAGCTCCCCCGTTCGTCATCTCGCAGGGGGCCCTTAGACAATGAGTGATCAAACCTTTACCAAAACGACCGACCGATCGCCCTCCAGAGAGCGGCAGCGTGGTACCGAGTCAACAACCGAAACCGAGGAAGAACACGCCGGGCTACGGTGCCCCGAGTGCAGCGGCAACGTCATCACCGACGACGAACACGGCGAAACCGTCTGTGACGACTGCGGGCTCGTAATCACCGAGGACTCCGTCGACCGCGGCCCCGAGTGGCGCGCGTTTGACAGTGCCGAAAAAGACCAGAAGTCTCGCGTCGGCGCGCCGACGACGAACACGATGCACGACAAGGGGCTGTCGACCAACATCGACTGGCGGAACAAGGACGCCTACGGCCGCTCGCTGGGCGCGCGGCAACGCCAGAAGATGCAGCGGCTCCGCAAATGGAACGAGCGGTTCCGCACCCGCGATAGCAAGGAACGCAACCTCAAGCAGGCCCTCGGCGAGATCGACCGGATGGCCAGTGCTGTCGGCCTCCCGGACAACGTTCGAGAGACGGCATCGGTCATCTACCGCCGCGCACTCGATGAGGATCTGCTGCCGGGCCGCTCCATCGAGGGTGTCTCTACCTCGTGTGTCTACGCCGCCGCGCGGATGGCCGGCGTCCCGCGCAGCCTCGATGAGATCGCTGACGTGTCTCGGGTGGAAAAAAGCGAGATCGCCCGCACCTACCGCTACGTGGTTCGGGAACTCTCCCTTGAGGTGCGACCGGCCGATCCCGAACAGTACGTTCCCCGCTTTGCCTCCTCGCTGGAGCTTTCGGAGGAATCGGAGATGCGCGCCAAACAGCTGCTGAAAAACGCCAAAGAGCAGGGTGTCCACAGCGGCAAATCGCCGGTCGGGCTGGCTGCCGCCGCGGTGTATGCGGCCGCGCTGTTGACGAACGAGAAGACGACCCAGGCCGCGGTCTCGGAGGTCGCAGATATCTCCGAGGTCACGATCCGCAACCGGTATCACGAGCTGTTGGAAGCCGAAGAAGAGATGCTGGTCTAAGTTCGGTCGCCGGGCTACCGGGTCGGGCCGTCGGGCCGCGGTGTTAGATACGTGTCGTCGAGATGATCGCCGATGCTGTCGACGATCTCGGGGTCATCGCTCCAAAAGCCATAATACTCGTTTGGAGCCTGTTCAGTCGCCAGCAACGCCGTTTTGTAGCTGTCATCGCCGTTGCCATCGAAGACGACAAACCACGACTCGTCGATCTCGGTGGTCGCTTCGGCGTGGTGGGTGACCCCGTCGATACCGACCGGGTCGCCCGGCACCGCAAATGTGTGAATATTCAGCGACTGTGCGGCCAGCCGCTCGTAGCGGTCGGTCTGTTCGATCAGCTTTGCTGGCTTCTGAAAGCCAACAAGCAGGCGACCGCCGCCGACCCGAAGCGCGCGATCCTCGATCTCATGGGAGATGGCCACCATCTCGGCTTTGTCGCGGGAGGTAAACGTCGTTTCCTTGAGGTGCTGCAGGATCTCATGGTAGTCGGTGTCATCGATACCGACCCCTGTCTCTCGGAGGCCGCCACCGGCCAGCAGCTCCTGGAGCTGTGAGACCGGCACCGAGGCCAGCACCGCGCCGTTGAGCCGGAGGACGGCGACGTTTTTGGGCTCACCGGAACTCGTCTGCTTGCCGGTGACAGTCACGTTCTGGGTCGAGAAGTAGTCCCTGAGCTCGGTGATGAGTGTGCTGTTGGCCGGCGGGTTGAAGACCACGAGGGTCTTTTCTTTCTGTTTAACATATGCGATAACATCTGTCAGGGACATACCCGTACTCAACTGCCGGCACGCAAATAGATTGCTCTCATACTGTTTACTGGAGACGGTTCCCGCCTCGACCGCCCACCGGGCGGCGGTCGAACGGTACCTTCCGACAGCAAACCGGACCAGTGGTAGCTTGTGTCCGGGTGCGAATACATGTCAACGTAGTATCTACATCACTTATTATCTTCTCGGCCGAAAAGCCCGGGTATGGCGCGCTCACATGACCGGGTCGTGGAACCAGACGCGGAGAGCCGGGCTGCAACCACACGCGAGGAGCGCGACGAGCCGGGGGAGTCGTCGGTTGGGTGGCGTGATCTCTCCACAAACTCGTCCAGCGACGGTCTTGCGGCGTCGCCAACCGCCGACACGGAGGTCGTCAAGGGGGCGGCGGTCACAGACCGGATTCGGTCGCATGCGGGGTCGGCACTGACGATCGAAACCGACAGGCTGACGGCCACGCTGGTCGGCGTCCCCACGGTCTCGATCGCGGAGCTCATCTACAGCGACCACCGCGATGCGGTCGCCGATACGGGAGCGGTACGCCACTGCGCGATGTTCGATGTCGAAAACACCGGTGATCGGCGGCTCCACTGGCTGAGCCGCCGCACCACGTTTATCGGCAGCGACGGCTCCACCTACGACCGAGCCCCTATCGCGTTGAACACCGCGGAGCTGGCACCGGGCTGTCACACCAACCATGTTGTGATCGAACCGCGATGCAGCGCGCGTGTGATCACACCGGTCGAACAGTTACCGCAGGGCGTCGACGTGGCGACGGTGGTTCACACCGTCGCGCTGATCGACGCTCCGAACCAGCGACTGCGATACACGCTGTAACAGCGTTGCGCAGCGAAACACTGCTGTGGCTGTCTCACCCCCCTGCAGCCGGTTTTGGTCGGTCGTCGCCGTCGGTCGTTAGCTGCCGCGCTGCTCGGCGATCCACTCGTCGTACTCGGCTTGGTCGACGACCTCAACCGTGAAATACATCTGTGAGTGAGCGACCCCGCAGTACTCCGAGCAGTAGCCCTGATAGCTGCCCGTCTCGCTGGCGTTCGTTTTGATGTAGTTCGTCTGATCCGGGATGGCGTCGGATTTCATCCCCAACTCCGGGACGTGGAACCCATGGATCACATCCCGAGAGCTCACGTTGACGTAGATGTCTTGGTTCGCCGGGACGACGACCGTCGGCCCCTGACCGGCCCCGCTGACCGTCACGTTCTCGTTGGGGTAGCTCATATCCCACCCCCACTGGTAGGCCTGCGCCTGGATCAGCACATCGTTCTCGTCGGGGGCGACCTCTTCCTCACCACCGGTGAACTCGACGTTTTCGTCGGCCATCACGCCGTAGGAGGCGACACCGACAAACAGGAGGATAACCGCGGTGGCGACCGTCCAGGTGATCTCAAGCCGGCGGTTCTCCTTGGTGGGTTTCGGATCGTCGTTGCCCTTGAACTTGATGACGGCATACAGCAAAATCCCCTCAACCAGCAGCGTGATCGGCACCGCAATGATCAGCAGTTCCTGATTGAGACCGTTGATCAGCTCCGCTGAAACCGATTGGGCAGCAACCGGATCGGCCAGCAGCGTCACCAACACTGCTGCGACCGCCGATGCCGCCGCAAGACGCCGTGCGTTCATCGTTATCCATCGTTGGACTGGCGTGTGTAAATACCTGCTGACTCCCCGGTAACGATGCTTCGTTCTGTCGCCGGATAGCCAGAATCCGGACGCATATATACGTCGATACCCAACCGTTCTGTAGTGAGTTTCAGCGTTCGGCTTCCGGATCGGTTTCCGTTGCTGCTGGCGGCGACGACGATGGGCGTCTATCTCCTGCTTGTCGTCGGCGTGGCGACGGCGTTGACAGACGCCGCCGCAGCCTGTACGGCGTGGCCGGCCTGTGGGGCCGGCTGGTCGTTGCCGACAACTCTCGACGGCTGGATCGCTTTCGGTCACCGACTTGTCGCCGTCATCGTCGGGGCCGGTGTCCTCGCGTCGGCGGTCGCAGTGCTGCGAACCGATAGCCGTCGGCGCGTCAAGTGGGCGGTCGCTGTCGCCCTGCTGGTCTACCCTGCTCAGGCCGGTCTCGGTGCGGTCGTCGCGACGACTGGCGGCACCGATGTCAGTTCCGCGATCCATCTGCTGGCCGGTGTAACGATCTTCGGCAGCCTGCTGGCCGCCCTCACGTGGTGGCTGGAAGCCGAAACTGGCGATCCGGATGATGTGCCGAGCGGGCCGCCGGAACCAGCCGAGCCGCTGGATCCCGACACGCGCCCCCCAGTGCCGACCGAGCCGACCGAACGGCTGAAAGCGACGCTGTTTGCGTACTTCCGGCTGATGAAGCCGCGGCTGATGTGGCTGTTGTGTCTCGTTGCGGCGGCGGCGATGGCACTGGCCGGCGGCCCGGGGCTGACTCCCTATGTGGTCGGAGCAACCCTCGGCGGCGGCGCGCTGGCGATCGGGGCCTCAGGGACGTTCAACCACATCCTCGAACGCGACGTGGATCGCCGGATGGCCCGCACCAGCGACCGCCCGCTGGCGACGGATCTGGTACCGCTCCGCAACGCTGTCGCCTTCGGGCTGCTGTTGACCACCCTGTCGGTGGGGCTCTTTGCGACGGTCAACCTTCTGGCGGCCGCCCTCGGGGTCGTCGCCATCCTGTTTTACAGCGTGATCTACACGCTGATCCTGAAACCAAACACGGTACAGAACACGGTGCTTGGTGGTGCTGCCGGCGCGTTACCCGCCTTGATCGGCTGGGCGGCGGTCACCGGCTCGATCGGGGTCGGTGGCCTGCTGCTTGCGGCGTTTATCTTCTGGTGGACGCCGGCGCATTTCTACAGTCTCGCCTTGGCCTACAAGGACGACTACGAGCGCGGCGGGTTCCCGATGTTGCCGGTTGTCCATGGCGAGACGACGACCCGGCGGCACATCCTGTGGTATTTCGGCGCGACGCTGGTGACTGCCGCCGCGCTGGCCGCCACTGACACACTCAGCTGGCTGTATGTCGCTGTCGCCGTCGGCCTCGGCGCGCTGTTCCTCTGGTTTGTGATCCGCCTCCACTACGAACAGACCGAGGCGGCGGCGTTCCGCTCGTTCCATGCCTCAAACGCCTATCTCGGCACCGTTTTGCTGGCAATCGTCGTCGAGGGCTTGGTGTTGTAGCCGATGGCCGAGACGACCGGCGGGCTCTCGATCCCCGTGCCGACCGGTCGCCGGCTCTACTGGGCGTTGTTTCTGAACAGCCAGCTGCTGGCCGCGGTGGGGTATGTCCTCCTAACGGCCGCCAGCTTCGATTCGCTTCGTCTCGTCGCCTACGCCGCCATCTGGCTCAACGTGAGCGTGTGGGTTGTCCTCAACAGCCGCCCGGCGGCGACGGTAGCCGATCGGGTTCGCCGCCGCGCGCTGGCGGTCGCCGGCGGCTACTTTGCGCTGCTGGCGGTCGCCGGCGGGCTCGTCACCGTCGGGATCGGCGAGGCGGCGACCGGGCTGCGGATCGCGCCGCTGCCGCCGGGGTATGGGCCGGCCCTGCTGTACAGCGGCGAGTGGATCACGATCACGCTGATGCCGAACTATCTCGTCGGCTACGCCGCCCTCGCGTATCTGGTCTATGTGACCGTCATCGATGCGGCCGGCTCGGCGGCCGCCGGGCTGATCGGGCTGTTTTCCTGTGTCTCCTGTTCGTGGCCGATCCTCGCCTCGCTGGTTTCGGCGATCACGGGCGGAGGATCGCTGCTTGTCACCTCGGCGTTGCAGGTTTCCTACGGTCTGTCGACGGCCGTCTTTCTGTTGACCGCCGGCCTGCTCTACTGGCGGCCGACCGTGGTGCCGTGGCTGCAGCGGTTGCGGTCGGCCTGATCGTCCAGCCTTGTTGCTCGTCGGTGTCGATGGTGACACAGGTGTCGACATCGGCGTTCCCCACGGTGGCGCGGCCGCCGACCACCTTTCGTGTGCGAAATAGTTTTTATCTGTGGTGTCGAACCCCCGACAATGGATTCCGAGCGTGAGCGAACGATCCTCATCGTCGAGGACGAACAATCTCTCGCCGCACTGCACGCCCATCACCTCCAGGACGACTACGAGGCGCGGGTGGCGTTCACCGGCGGCGAGGCGTTGGTCGAACTTACCTCGGATATCGACCTTGTGTTGCTTGACCGCCGGATGCCGGGGATGTCGGGTGACGAACTGCTGGAGCATATCGACGACTGGGAATCCGACTGTCAAGTGATCATGGTCACCGCCGTCGACCCGGATCTCGACATCATCGATATGCCGCTGGCGGGCTATCTTACCAAACCTGTCTCCAAGGAGGAGCTGCTGACCGCCGTCGAGCAGGCGTTTTTGATCGATGACTACGAGGAGCTAGTCTCCGAGTACTACGAGACCCGCAAGAAGTACGCCACCCTGACCGCGGAGTTCTCACCGACCGAGATCGACGACGAGCGCTTCGACGAGCTCGAAGCTCGGATCGATGAGCTGGAAACCGAGATGAACGAGATCCTTGAGCAGTTCCCCGACAACGAGCTTCGGGACGCCTTCCGCGGGATCCACGAAAGCGAGTGAGTCGACGACCCGTCGTTCCAACAGCAACCCACAGCTTTTGCAGCCGCCGTTCGTCTCACCGGTATGTCGACGATCGAGATCGAATACTGTGTCCCGTGTGGCTTTCTTGACCGTGCACTCACCGTCGAGGAGGCGATCTGCCGGCAGTTCGCCGACCACCTTGAGCGCGTCTCGCTGGTGATGGGCGACCACGGCGTTTTCGTCGTCCGCGTTGACGACGAGGTCGTGTTCGACAAGGCCGACGACGATTTCGATGTCGACGATATCGTTCGCCGCGTTCGCTCCCACGTCGTCGCCCGCTAATCACAGCCCAGCAGTAGATCTTAGTGGCCCCACCGGACGCCATCCTCGTTGAACCGGGCGTCGGTGATGCGGTCGTGTTGGTCGTCGGTGATCGACACCGCGGCGGCGGCGACGTTTTCTTCAAGTTGGTCGACCGTCCGCGCGCCGATGATCGGCACGCAGGTAAAGGCGTCCTGATCCATCAGCCAGCGCAGCGACACCTGGGCTGGCGTGGCGTCGACCTCGTCGGCGACCGCGCGGATCTCGTCGAGTACCTTCCAGCCGCGCTCGGAGAGATAAAACCGCTCGAAGCGGTCATCGAAGCTGCCCCGGGAGCCGTCGGGTGCCTGTACCGATTTCGGGTCGTCGGGATCCTCGCGGGTGTATTTCCCGGTGAGGAAGCCACCGGCCAGCGGCGAGTACGGACAGACCGCGAGATCCTGATCGGCTGCCACCGAGAGGTAGTCCTCGACGTCCTTGTAGTAGCCAGCGTGGAACAACGGTTGGACAACATCGAACCGCTGGTAGTCGTTGATATCGGCTTTCCAGAGGGCCTTCGTGAGCTGCCAGGCGGCCATCGTCGACGCGCCAAGGTAGTTGACGCGGCCATCCTCGACGAGGCCGGTCAGTGCTGACAGCGTCTCCTCGATCGGCGTGTCCTCATCCCAGCGGTGAATATAGTAGAGGTCGAGGTAATCCGTCCCAAGGTTGTCCAGCGTTTTGTCGATCTGGTTGCGGATGTGCGTCCGCGAGAGCCCCGAGCCGTTGGGGTTGTCCTCGTCGTACTCGAAGTACACCTTCGAGGTGAGGACGAACTTTTCGCGGTCGCGGGTTTCGAGCCAACTGCCGATGTAGGATTCGCTGGTGCCGTTGGGGTCGCCGTAGATGTTCGCGCTATCGATAAAATTGCCGCCGTGGTCGGCGAAGGCATCCAGCAGTTCGTGGGCGTCGTCCTCGTCGGTTTCCAGTACGTCGTTGGTTCGGCGGCCGAACCGCCAGGTGCCGAAACAGAGCTCCGAGACGCGCGTTCCCGTCGCGCCAAGCTGTCGATACTCCATACTCTGTGGTGGGTTCGTCATCGCAAAACAGCACCGCATCGCGGCGATCGTCTACAGGAACACAGCCATTCCTGTTGTGAGACTGATCGCCACACAGATGACGAACATCATGACGAGCGCAACCATCGACAGATAGCCCCTGTCGCAGCGACAGGTGTTGCTACTGCCCCCCCATAGCCCCCCGGCCATATGGCTATGTTTGTGATTCCCCCATATTAGCTGTTGGGGTCGAACACCGCCTTGGTTGCACCCACAACCGAAACGGAATCCTTAGGCCGAAACCGCACCGAGTACGGCTATGAACGAGGCTGTTGTCGCCGCCGGTGTCAGCAAACGCTACGGCGAGACGGTCGCCTTAGCGGGCGTCGATCTCTCGGTCGCCGACGGCGAGGTTTTCGGGCTGATCGGCCCCAACGGCGCGGGCAAAACGACGCTCGTCCGCGCGCTGACGGGAACGACGCCTGTCGACGGCGAGATCACTGTTCACGGCGCGGCCCCGACCGCCGTCGACGCCGATCGGATCGGGCTACTCCCTCAATCGTTTGCGCCGCCGGCCAGACTCACCGCCCGCGAACTCATCGACTACTACGGCGGGCTCTACGAGACGGCCCGGCCAACCGAGGAGGTGCTTGCGGCCGTCGGGATGGCTGAGGCTGCCGACAGCTGGTATGAAACGCTTTCCGGTGGCCAGCAACGCCGGGTCTGTGTCGGGATCGCGCTGGTCAACGACCCCGACCTGCTGTTTCTCGATGAACCGACGACCGGCATCGACCCCGCCGGACGACAGTCGCTGTGGTCGCTGCTGGAGGAGCTGGCCGACGGTGGCACCACGATCGTCCTCACAAGCCACTCGATGACGGAGATACAGCGGCTCGCCGACCGCGTTGGCCTCCTGCAGGACGGCCAGCTTGTCGCGGTCGGCACACCACCAGAGCTGATCGAGGCCCACGGCGGCGACAGCCGGCTCGTCATCGACACCGACCAGCCGGCGGCCGCCGTCGACGCCCTCCGTGACGCCGATTTTGATGCGACCGCGAACCACACATCGGTCGTGGTCACCGCTGTCTCGCCGGTCGAGATCGGCGATGCGGTTGCGGTGTTGTCAGAGGCCGATATCGACTACGGCTCGCTGACCTGGGCTGAGCCCAGTTTAGAGGATGTGTATCTCCAGTTGACCGGCGAGCAGTTCGCCGGCGGCAAACCACCGGGGGCGACGACTGAGCCCGCGGCGTCGACGCCGACCGCCGAGCCCCAGGAGGGGACTCAATGAGCCGTCGTCGTCGGATACGGGCGGAGGCGACCGCCGCCTGGCACTCCTTCCTCCGTCGCCGGACAGCGGTCTTCTTTACGTTCTTTTTCCCCGTATTGCTCGTGGTGATCTTCGGCGCGCTTGTCCGCACCCAGCCGACCGGTGGCGGCCTCTTTGCCGAGCCGCCGGCCTACTACATCCCGGGCTATCTGGCGACCGTGGTGCTGTTCACGCCGCTGTCGCGGGTCGGCAGTGAGATCGCCCGCCACCGTGATGACAGCCGGTTTGAAAAGCTGGCGACAACGCCGCTGGGCCGTGGTGAGTGGCTGATCGCTCACACGGTCGTCAACGTCGCTATCATTGGACTTGCCAGCCTGCTGATCCTCGGGTTGGTCGTCGCATTGACCGGTGCAGTCGTGCCGTTTACCGCGCGCCTCGCGCTGTTGGTTCCGTTTGTCGTCTGTGCGGTCGTCCTGTTCTGTGGCTTTGGGGCGATCCTCGGCCGACTCTCCTCGACCCAGGACGGCGTGATCGCCGCCAGCAACACGATCGCCTTTCCGTTGCTTTTCCTGTCGGATACCTTCGTGCCGCTCGAACTGCTCCCTGGATGGTTTGCCCCGCTCGTCGAATTCTCACCGTTGACGTATTTCGCCCGTGGCGTTCGCACACTAACCTACGAGCCGGCGATCACCGACCCCTACGGCACCGAACTCGCCGTGGTGGCCGTCCTCGCAGTCGCCTTCTTTGTTGCCGGCGCGTACGCGATCCCACGAACCGACTAACGGATCACACCTTTCGGTTGGAACTCGTTGTTGTCACGATAAGCAAAAACGGAGCGGTCGTCGTCAGTTGAGACTGAGCAGGACAACGATGATCAGAACCACCAGCACCGCGAGTGCGACGAGCCGCCCCATCGAGACGCCGGCGTCGGGCTCGGCGGCTGTGCTCTCTGCGTCGTCTGCGTCGCTCGTCTGTTCCTCGCCCGCATCACTCGTGCTGTCGACATCGCCTGCGTCGTCAGCATCGTAACTTCGCCGGGTATCCCGAACAAGGGTGACTCGCACATCGAGGTCGGCGGCGATCTCGGCGTTGGTCGCCTCCGGATTTTCCGCGGCAGCTGCCAGAATCGACTCCTGAACCGCTGTCGGCTCACCGGGGCCGGTATCGATCGACGACTCGGCTGTCTCCGCGGTGTCGTCATCGAGATCCGCCAGCGTTAGATCGTCGTAATCGTCACGGGTGTCTCTGACGACCGGGATTCGGGCCCCGGTTTCGGCGGCGATCTCGGCGTTGGTCAACTCGGGGTTCTCCAATGCGAGCCGGAGGATCTCCGTCTGGAGCTCGCTCGGCTCGCCGGGCTCCCACTCTCGGTCGTCGTCCGCACCGGCACTGACCGTGCCGGCATCGTCATCGTCCTCGTCGTCCTCTTCGATAGTGCCTTGGCCACCGTAGTCGATCGACTTCCCGGGTTCGTGTTCGGCGCGGGTGTCCCGAACGATCGCCACGTGGGTGCCGGTTTTGGCGGCGATCTCGGCGTTGGTGAGCTCCGAATCGTCTTGGGCGAGTTCGAGGATCGCCTGCTCGGTGTCGGTGAGCATACTGGCGTCGACACCGGGTGGTAGCTCGCCGTCGTCGGCGGTTTCGATCCCGCCGCCGCTGCTGTAGTCGTAGTCGGCAAGCGTATCCCGGACCAGCGGGACGCGCGCGCCGACCTCCGCGGCGATCTCGCCGTAGGTCATCTCGGGGTTGTCTGCGGCGAGTTCCTGGATCTGTTCTTGGAGATCGCTGGATCCGCCCTCGCTGTCGGCTCCATCGCTGCTGTCGCCCCCGTCGTCAGCCGGCTCGCCGCCGAACTCAAAGCCGCCGTCGCCGTGTTCGGCACGGGTGTCCCGAACCAGCGTCACACGCGCGCCGGTTTTCTCGGCGATCTCGGCGTTGGTCAGCGTCGGATCCGCGGCAACGAGATCGAGGATCTCCTGTTGGCGCTCGCTGAGCTCGACCGCGTCGCCACCCGTCGCAGCGTCGTCGTCGGCGTCGTCGGTCTCTGGCTCGATACCGACATCGACCTGATCCTCGTACTCATTGCGGGTATCCCGGACGAACGTGATCCGCTTGCCGGTCTCCTCGGCGACCTCGGCGTTTGTCGCCGACGGATCGCGGGCTGCCGCTTCCAGTACCGCGAGCTGGGCGTCGCTGAGATCCTCGGCCTCGGCATCGATCTCGACCGCGTCGCCTGCCTCAGCGGCGTCATCCGGCAGTTCGACCTCGTCTTCGTACTCCTCGCGGATATCCCGGACGAGGGCGACACGTGTGTCGGTCTCCTCGGCGATCTCGGCGTTGGTCGCCTCCGGGTTGCGGAGGGCGGCTTCGAGCACCGCTGATTCCGTGTCGCTAAATGACGCTGAGTCGGTCGGTTTTTTCATCATTGGTTTTCTCGTCGTGTTTCAGGTGTGTTAGTTGGCTGGCTGTCACGTCCGTCGCTGGCGGCCCCCACTCCGCCGACTCCACTGTTCATACGGGTTGTCAACTCGAAGCAATAGTAATCAATCTAACGCCTTTATGCACAATTATTGCGTAGAAATCCCGATCTACCGCCGAGTGTATCACTTCGACAGCAGCGAGACTGCGCCCCGATCAGCTGTCGCTCATTGTGGGGTGGTCGACAGCAAAAGAACGAGGAGCGTGTGATCGGTGACACCCATTGCGCTCCGTCGTGATGCACGGGGCCTGTGTATGCGGCCAGCAGCCACAGGCTCTACAATCACTGCGCACAGCTCGGTATTAAAAATACGCCTCAAACTATCAGGGCTGATATCGCGTGGCGTCGACCGGGAGTGCCTACAGCCGATCGCCTGTCGCCGTGAACCCGGTTTTTACTACGGTGGGTGACGCTACATAACGCATGCACACCAAACACGACGTGTTCCAACAGCTCCGCGAGAGCGGTGTTGTCGCCGTCCTCCGCGGGGTCGACGCCGACACGCTGATCGAGATCACCGACGCGCTCGTCGCTGGCGGCGTCCGCGGGATCGAACTCACCGCCGACACGCCGGGCATCGCCGACATGGTCGCCGAACTCGACGCCTCCTTCGGCGACGAGGAGATCGCCATCGGCGTCGGCACCGTCCTCGACAGCGAAACCGCCCGCACTGTTATGCTCAGCGGTGCGGATTTCGTCGTCAGCCCAAGCTTGCATGAGGATGTGATCGACACCTGCAACCGCTATGGGACGCTTGTCGCGCCAGGGATCATGACGCCGACCGAGGCGATCACGGGCTATGAGGCCGGCGCGGATCTGCTGAAGGTGTTTCCGGCTGCCTCGCTTGGCCCGGGGCATCTCGGCGCGATCAAGGGCCCGCTCGACCAGATCCCGCTGATGCCGACCGGTGGCGTCAGCCCCGACAACGCCGGCGACTACATCGAGGCCGGCGCCGAATGCGTCGGTGCCGGCGGTGCGCTCGTCGATTACGAGGCCGCCGATCGCGGCGATTTCGAGACGATCACGGAGACCGCCAAGGAGTTCCGGGCTGTTATCGACGACGCCCGAACCTGAATCGGCGTCTGGGGTTTTCCGCTTGAATCGGTGGGTCGATCGCTTCTTTCCAGGGATCAAAAACAGATTGCAGTTGTCATACCCCGCTGGGCAGCCTACACTGTCGGTGGGTTTGAATCGTCTGAGTCTGGATGGAGTACCGGGTGTTGGATCTCCGTCGTCGCCGCGTCGTCGGTTCTTTGTACCCGGGTTTCCAGCTGAATCGGTGGATTATGGGAGATTCTCAGGCCATCTGGGGGTCGATACGCGACGTAGGCGTTTGCTCGTGTGCCAGCCTGCTCGATGCCGATTGTCACGACGCTGCCGATGTTTGCCGCTGCAAGACGATCATAGAGGGCGTCGTCCTGGTAGCTCACCACCTGAAAGACGGCCTGCGAGGCTGGATCCGCGACCCGCATCCGACCCCGCGCTGTCATCTCCGAGAGCACACGATACTCCCGGGCGGATGATCGTGCAGGCTCCATGTTGCACGTTCACAAGAATCACGACTTAGCTGTTAAGCAACCTGCAAGAATATCCGCTGCTGTTGGGCGCGCTTTTGCTCGGTGCGACTACGACTCGCTGCGGTGGTCGTCGTCTGCGGCTGGCTCGGCGTTGGCAACACCTGATTCATCGGCGGCTGCGGCCGTCTCCTCATCTGCGGTCGCCGCATCATTCTCAGGGGTCGCCTCATCACCCGCCGGGGTCGCCACAGAGCGTGTCACCGCTGACCCGCCTGCCCGCTGGTGTCGGCGGTCGGCCAGCGACGCCTGCAGTCGATCCCGTAGCTCCGATCGGAGGGCGACGGCATCGTCGATCCCGATGTCGACGGCGGCGGCGTCGTTGCCGAGCAGTGACAGCGAGCCTGCCGTATCCCCGATAACGGTGGCGACGCGCCACCGGCGTTGAAACACGGTTCGGCTGTCGATAACGGTCTGTAGCCGATGGTAGGGAACCCGTTTTGTTTCGCGGTTCCAGACGCCGTTTCGGGTGACGAAATGGTCGGCTCCCAGCCGGTAGCCCCGATGGAGCCACTTGTAGTGGGCGGCGACGGGCGCGAAGAGTACGCCCACCAACGGGAGGTACCATGGGAGGTCAGCCAGCCGGGCAACGCTCACGCTGGCCGCATACAGCAGCCCGGTCAGGCCGGCGAGGGCGATGAGATACCGTGCGAGATACCGCCGCCGGATCCGCTTTGGCGGGCGGTTGAACGCGCCCGTCTCACAGCCGTCGATCTCCGCGGCCAACCGTCGGATTCGGTCGCGGCCGGCGATCGGCACGGCGGCCTCGCTGCCGCGGTCGTTCGCCTGCCCCGGCGCGTAGCCCGCGGTTTCGACCGCCAGTGTCGCATACCCTGCCCGCCGCTTCAGTGGGTTGTCGCTGATCGTCACCGTCTGGATCTTCTCGAAGGGGATCGTCCCGCTGTATCGCTGGAGCAGGCCGCGCTCGTACCGCAGCTCGGTTTCCGACCGCGTCAGCCGGAACCCCCAGTAGTTGACGACCGCCGAGATCGCGCCGACGACCCACGAGAGGACGACCAAGCCGACGAGCAACACCACACCCATAACGAACAACACGAGCGTTGGATCAAGTCCGGTGGTTGCAACGGCCGCCGGTTCGGGGACGACCGGCGAGACAAACGGGATCGACCCGGTAAAGACCGCAAACAACAGCCCTGGAACCCGCGGATCGAACGACAGGATCCCTGCCAACGCTAACTCACTCGGCGAAATCTCAAACAGTAACTCCTCGTCGGGTTCCTCGAACTCGCGTGTCGCCGCGCTGTCGGTCGCTCCGCTGTTACCGTCAGCGGCGTCTCCGTCTGGGTCGTCGGCTGCCTCGGTGGCTGCATGCCGCTGTTGGTCGTCTCCGCGCTTTCGTCGACGGATCTCGTCTTGAATCGTTGTCGCCGCATCGGCGGTCACGTATCTGATCGCCGCCTCCGTTGAGCCGCCGCCGGCGGTTTCGATATCGATCGCTGACAGCCCGAGCAGCCGCTGGATAACGTTTCGGCTGATGTCGACGTTCTGTATCCGGCCGTAGGGGATCTCCCGCTCTCGGCGGTTGAGGACGCCGGATTCGATGTCGAAGGTGTCGTCGGTGAACCTGTACGCATACCGGCGGTAGTAGGCGAACTCGTAGGCGAGGGCGAGTGCGATGGCACCGCCGACCCCGGCGACCACCAGCGCGCCACCGAAGCCAACCTCGGTGCCGACAGAGCCAAGAAAGACCAGTGTGATCGCCAGCCGGCCGGCCTTCTGGAGGGCCCGATACGGCACCGACAGCGGGGCTAACTTCACACCGCGTCCTCCCCGTCGGCGTCGATGGCCAGCCCCTTGAGTCGCTCCCGGAGGTCGCTTGCGTCGTCGGGTGTCAGCCCCGGAATTGTCACGTCCGCGCCGCGGGAGCCGGCGGTGTAGACGACGGTGCTGGCGAGGCCGACGAGCCGTTCGAAGGCCGACCGCCGGGAGTCGACGTGTTGGATTCTGACGAGGGGTACCTCGGTGCGAACCTGTGTGAGCACGCCGCGTTCGAGATAGAGGGCGTCATCGTTGACGACGTACCGCCAGTTGCGATACCGCAAGATAGCGTGGACGACGCCAAGGATGACAAACAGCGCGGTGAGGCCGGCCGGGATCGACAGCGACACCGAGCGAAACACGGCGACCCCGGTGGCGGCACCCCCCAGGATGAGCGCGCCGAGCAGCGATCGGAGCAGCCAGATGATCCGAATCCGGGGATTGAGCGCGTTCATCGCCAGGCCTCCTGTCGGCGACGCCCAGTATGCATACCGATCAGTACGTGTGGCGCGCGTATAAGTCCCAATATCACCCGCCAGGCGGATCAGGAACCTGCCTGTCCGTGGGTTGCTTTGCTGGCGTCGTAACGCACATACCACCCGTCGTCTTCGACAGCGTAATCGACCGTGTTGGCCTCGTAGGATCCCTCTTCGTCGGGTTTTGTCACGTAGAACGTTGTGTGAACGTACTGTATGCTGTCGGCGTCCATCGCCTCCTTCCAATCGCCAAGCTGTGTCGGGTTCCCGAGCCGTTGGACGACAAGATCCTGGACTGAGACTTCCTCGACGCTGGCGATCTGTACGTCATCGAACTCGGTGAACGCCGCTGGTGGGACGTGCGCAGATTCAACGGGGTAGGTCGGTGATTTGGGGTGAACGATCGTCGCGTTCAACGCGTCGACGTTCTCGGCGAGCAGCGCGCGGTAGAACTGCCGCACTGTTCCGGTTGGCCCGCGTCTCGGATCGACGAGCCCTTCGTCGTCGGCTGTCGCCGACTGATCGGTCGTTTCGTTCGAGGGTGTCGACGCCGGTCGGTTGCGCCCGGCGGTACAGCCTGCGAGGGTTGCGATACCACCGACTGACGCGAGGAACGCACGACGACTCGGCATATCTGTTCGAATGTCTCGATCGTACTAAACGGTTTCTAAGCGCGTTGTAGTGTCCCTCTGGCCCGCATGCTACGTGTTTTGATCGGCAGGCTCGCCCGTCGCCGCGTTGTCGACGATCGATCGCAGCGTCGTAGTCGTCGACCGATCCGGGCTCCCGACGTAGCGGCCGTCCTCGGCGACTGTATCGTCGGCGACGATGCCGCTTTCGGCGGCCAGCAGGCTGCCGGCGTGCTGTTCGTAGATCTCCGGCTGCAGACAGACCAGCCCCTCAATCAAGCCCCGAGCCAGTAGCCCCCAGTCGATACAGGGTGCCCAGGTGGTCACGACGCGTTTGCACCGCCCTCGGAGGGCCGATTCGAGCTGTCGCACCTGCGTCAGCCCGTCGGGGTCGGTTGCAACCGAGAGGCCGACGACGAGCGCGACCGTCCCGTGATCCAGCGGCAGCGATGATGTGGCCGACAGCGATTCGCCGTTCAGCGTTGCCTCGCCGTCGCGCTCGGCGAGATACAGATCCTCAGTTAGGGGTTCGTAGATCGCCGTCGCCACCGGCGTCTCCTTGTGGAGCACCGCAACCGCGGTGGCGAACTTCGGGTAGCCGCTGGCGAAGTTGTTGGTGCCGTCGAGCGGGTCGACGATCCATCGGTAGTCGCTCTCGCCGCTTCGGCCCGACTCCTCACCGTGAAACGCGTGGTCGGGGTAGTGGTCGTCGATCACCGCTTGGATCCGCTGTTCGGATTCGCGGTCGGCGGCGGCCTTGACATCGATACTGCTGAACTCGCCGTCGACCGACCCGTTTCTGAACGCCTCTCGGAGGTACTCGCCGCTGGCTTTGACGGCCTCGGCGGCGACCGCGGTGAGGTCGTCGGTCGCGTGTTCCATACCGGCTGGATGGCTGACGTGTGCATCAGATCATCGGTCGGCGATGGGCGGTGGTAGGCGGCTGACACCCCGATGTTTTGTCGGCGGCGGTCGAACGCGCAAATATGACTGCGATATCCAACGAGAGTGAACTGTTCGAGATCGGTGGCGACCTCACCGTCCACCGCCTCGGCTTCGGCGCGATGCGACTCACCGGCGACGACATCATCGGCCCGCCGGCCGACGAGCCAGCAGCCCGCGGGGTGATCCGTCGGGCGGTCGACTGCGGTGTCGACTTCATCGATACGGCCGACTCCTACGGCCCCGGTGTCAGCGAGCGACTGCTTGGGGCGGAACTCGATCACGACGGCGCGGATTCTGCTGTCGTCGTCGCCTCGAAAGCCGGGCTGCTCCGGACGCGGAACGCGGACTGGCTTCCGCATGGGGATCCAGACTTCCTGCAGAACCAAGTTCTCTGTAGTCTCGATCGGCTCGGCGTCGACGAGATCGATCTCTATCAGTTTCATCGTCCTGATCCCGACACGCCGTTTGCGGATTCGGTGCATGCCTTCGCCGAGATGAAAGACGCCGGCCAGATCCGCCACGTCGGCCTCTCAAATGTGAGTGTTGAGCAGTTGGAGGAAGCCCAAGAGATCGTTGATGTCGCTACCGTGCAGAACCGCTACAACGTCGCCAACCGCGAGCAGGAAGCCGTGTTGGAAGCGTGTGAAGCCGATGGCGTCGGCTTCATCCCGTGGGGGCCGCTGTACGGCGTCGACGACGAGGCGGCGCATGATGTGCTCGCCGAGATTGCCGACGCTCACGACGCCTCAGCCTACCAGATCGCGCTAGCGTGGTTGCTGGGGCATTCGGATGTGACGCTCCCGATTCCCGGTACGTCGAGTGTCGAGCATCTGGAAGCGAACGTTGCAGCGTCTCACTTGTCGTTGAGTGCTGTAGAGATGGATCGGCTCGATTCGATTGATCCACAATAATCGGTCGTCGGTGTCGTTTTTGCTGTTGCTTCTGTAGTTGGGTAGAAAGCCCTCGGCGTGCTCGACTCCCGGGACTCGCTGCGCTCCTCGTCACTCATTGCGTTCGTTCCTGCGGTGCTTACGTCGTCCGGGTTCGCCCAGCACGCCTCGCCCTTTCATTCCGCCAGGACGTGGTTTGGTCGGCTGGCTGATTCGGGCCCGATGCCCGGTGTTTCTCGCTGTGAGGTTGCAGACACAACGCCTAAGTTCGGTTGCTGCACATACTTGGGTGTGAACCACACTGCTATCATCGCGGTTGACGCCGATCCGATAGCAGTGCGTCCCGCTCGTCAGAAGAAGCGCGCGGTCTGATCGCTCGTCGCGGGCGTGGCACCCCCGTTTCGGGCATTTTTACTCATCTCGCATAGTCTTCCGACCATACGACTCCCAGCGACACCACAACCATGACACAAATCGACTTCAGCGGGGTCTTCCCGGCGATGGTGACCCCCTTTACCGAAAACAACGAGATCGACACAGAAACACTCCGCGAGGACGCCCAACGGCTCGAAAAAGCGGGCGTCGACGGCCTCGTCCCCATGGGATCGACCGGCGAGTCGGCGACGCTCTCCCATGCCGAACACGTCGAGGTCGTTGAGGCCGTCGTCGACGCCGTCGAGGATGTGCCGGTCATCGCGGGCACCGGATCGAACAACACCGCCGAGGCCCTCGACCTCTCACAGCAGGCCGCCGACGCCGGGGCCGACGCGCTGCTGCTCATTTCGCCGTACTACAACAAACCCGAACCACAGGGGATGTACGACCACTACGCGGAGATCGCCGACACGGTCGACCTCCCGCAGATCATCTACAACGTCCCGAGTCGCACCGGTCGCAACATCGCGGTCGACACGGCTGTCGATCTCGCCGACCACCCGAACATCGCGGGCTACAAAGCTGCCTCGGGCGATCTCAACCGGATTTCAGAGGTCATCGAGCGCACGCGCGGCAAAGACTTCGCCGTCCTCTCCGGCGACGACGGGATGACGCTCCCGATTCTGGCCGCGGGCGGCGACGGCGCGATCAGCGTCGTCGCCAACCTCGAACCCGAACGCGCCTGTGCGATGGTCGGGGCGGCCCTGGAGGGCGACTACGCGTTCGCCCGTGCGATCCATCACGAACTCGGGCCGCTGACCCGCCAACTCTTCGTCGAGACCAACCCCATCCCGGTCAAAGCCGCAATGGCAATGCGGGGCTACGCGCCCGAGCGCATCCGCTCGCCGCTGACGGAACTCTCAGAGGAACACCGCGATGAACTCCAAGCGCGGCTGGACGAACTCGACAGCGACCTTGCGGATCCTGCCGACAGCAGCGTGGAGGCGACGACCGAATGACCGAGATTGCCGTCACGGGCGCGGCCGGTCGGATGGGCCGAGAGGTGCTGGCGGCGGCTGCTAACCGCGAGGAAATCGAGGTTGCGTTCGCGGTTAACCGCACGTCGGTCGACGAGCTGATTTCGGGCGTCGTCGTCGAATCCAGCGATAATTTCGCGGAACTCCTTGCGGAGTATGAACCCAATGTCGTCGTCGATTTCACCGGCCCAGAATCGGCCCGCACCTATGCCGACGCCTGCGCCGATGTCGGCGTCGCACTCGTCACCGGAACGACCGGCTTCGACGATGACGGTCTCGACGCCCTCGAAACCGCAAGCGAGTCGACGGCGGTGCTGAAGGCGTCGAACTTCTCGCGTGGCGTCGCCGCCCTTCGACTCGCTGTACGGGAGGCGACCGCCGCGCTCCCCGACGCCGATATCGAACTCACCGAGACACACCACAACGCCAAGCGCGACGCGCCCAGCGGCACCGCCAAGACGCTGCTTGACGATATCGAGGGTGTCCGCGATGACCTCAGCGACCGCGTCCACGGCCGCGAGGGTGAGGCCCCACGCGACGACGACGAGATCGGTGTACACGCTCGCCGCGCTGGCGACATCGCCGGCGAACACGAGGTGCTGCTCGGCGGCAGCAACGAGACGTTATCACTGGCCCACCGCGCCGGTGACCGGAGCATCTTCGCCGAGGGCGCGCTGGATGCTGCCGAGTGGCTGGCGGGACAGGAGCCGGGCTGGTACGACTTCTTTGAGGTTATCGACGACGCGTAGTCGTCGCTGAAATAGTTCGGTGTGCAGTAGATATCGGTCGGCTCACTGCGTATGCAGTCGTACCGAACCCTACGAATGGATCTCACAGATATCCCTGACGACGCCTATGATGGCGACGAGTCACCACCTGATCTCTCCGCGTTTGCGTCTCCTGAGTCGCTGTTGATCGAGAGACCGATCTGCGAGCGACGCTTCGACAGCATCGTCAGCCTCCGGACGCCGACGAAAGTGGCGACTATCGCCGAGACTGCCGACTGTGATAGCGAAATAGCGCGCGACTACCTCGCATGGTTCGCCGAGCGAGGGATAGTCCATCGTTACGATGGGCCGCCGGTTCGATATGAGCGCAACGACGCGTACTTTGCGTAGCGACGCAGCGGTCGTCTCCACGAAGCGTGTTCAATCCAGCCAAAGTGGGTCACCAGTGCTTACCCAAAACACTTAGCGGAGAAATAACACGTATTCATAATGAAGCGGGCAGCCCTCCTAATCAGCCTCTTTGTTATCGCCGTGCTATGTCTCACCGCTGCACCAGCGGTTGGTGGCCCCACACCCAACCCGGTGTGTGGAGCCTGTGGTTCCTCCTTCGAGGATGCCGCCAGCGACAACGGGGTCATTGTGAACGTCACAGCATCCACCGCGGCGATCCAGATCCACCCTAACGGATCAGCAACGTGGACGGTCACAAACCGCCTCAGTCAATCGGCAGCCACCCTTTCGAGCAGCCCCGAAACACTCACCCAAATCACTCGTGAGGCTGCGACCAGCCGTGGAGTGATATACAGGGGCGACACCGGGCCGGTCGTGTTTCGCTCGGCGACCGTCGACAACGAGACCGTTCGCATTCGGTTCCGTGACCCCGACGCTGGTGCCCGTCACCTCGGCGTGCTCGTCGTTGACTACTTCCACTCGCCCCGAATGCGTGGCAGCTGGATACTCAATGCGGATCCGATCTCGGTCAGTGGCCCAACCGGAACCGTCGTCAGCAACGATCCACGCGGCGCGATCAACGACGAGTACGCGGGCGACGGCGAGCTCCCGACTGTCACCGGCAACACCGTTCAGTGGGCCAACACCTCGACCGATGGCCGGCAAGCGAGCCTCTCGGAGGATCTCTATCTCGCCTTCAGTGAGCCGGCGACGAGTTCGCTACAGGTTGCAGCGGCCTTCACCGTGGCATCGCTGCCGATCTGGCTCGGGAACATCTCGATTGTCGTTCTCCCCGCGGCGTTCGTCTATGGAATCCTGCTGATAGGGGTTGCTGCCGTGGCGCGCCGGGCCGCTGATAGCGCGCTTGCCGCCGACCGGCTTGCGGCTGCCGGTGTCGGCTTCGGCGTCTGGCTCCTCGGCATGGTTGTGTTCGATGCGTTGCCAGCAACGCTTGGTGGCGTCGGCACGATCTATCTGATCGTGGGGGCAGCGGCGTGGCATCGTCCCGATCTACTTCGTTCGACCCGTGGTGCGCTTGCCGTCGGGCTCGCCAGCATGGGTGGGGTCGCCGCAACGCTGTGGGGGCTCGGGGTCGTTGACGCCCGTTCTGCTCTTGCACCGACGGTTGTCCACGCTATGGTGACCCATCTACCGCTGGCAGTTGCACCCGCCTTTGGCCACGCGGTTTGTCGGCGCGGGGGCTCGGCTTCCAACGCGAGGATCGCGGCAGGGTTCGCTGGTGGGATCGTCGCGTTTCTGCTGGCTGGTGGGGTGTTCGTTCCCTTCGATGTCGGATGGTTCATTTTTATGACCTTTGGCACGGTCGGTGCTGCGGTGGCTGCTGCACTTTTCGGTCTGCCGCTGGCGATGCTGGGTGCCTGTCAGCCGACAGCTACCACCCCACACGAAGGAGCGACCCCCACCTCCTCGGAGGCGACCGAGACAGCGGACGGCGGCGACACCTGAATCCGATCCGAGACTCCCCGTCGACGATAACCGATGGGACTTATTGGGTGGCGAAGTAACGCAGAGCCATCCGAATGTCAGCACTCGAATCCGAAATCACCGACCTCTGGAACCGCTATGATGACGGCCTCACCGCCGACGAGGCAACCGACGACGACCTCGCCACGCTTGCGGCCTTCCTCGAAGCCCTCGAAGCCGGCGAGGTGCGCGCCGCCGAGAGAACCGGCGACGATGTGACTTCGTGGGAGGCCAACGGCTGGGTTAAGCAAGGAATCTTACTCAACTTCGGGCTCCGACACAACCAACCACAGGAGTACGGTGGCGTCAGCTACAACGACGTGCTCCCGCTGCGTCGCACCGACGACCTCGCCGACCGCGGCACCCGAAACACGCCCGACGGAACGACCATCCGCCGCGGTGCCTACCTTGGTGAGGACTGCATCATGATGAGCCCCTCCTTCGTCAACATTGGCGCGTACGTCGGCGACGGCACGCTTGTGGACTCCTGCGACACGGTTGGGTCGTGCGCACAACTCGGCGAGAACGTCAAACTCGGTGCGAACACGCTGATCGGCGGCGTCCTCGAACCGGTCGAGGGCGCGCCCGTGATCATCGAGGATGGCGTCTCGCTCGGCGCAGGATGCCGTGTCACGTCGGGGTTCAAGATCGGCGAAAACTCGATTGTCGGCGAGAACACGCTCCTGACGCCGCGCATCCCGGTCTACGATCTTGTCGACGACGAGGTTATTTACGGCCACTTACCGTCCGAGCGGCGCGCGTTCACGCGATTCGTCGAATCCTCTGTCAGCGAGCACGACCTCTTCGACGGCGGCGCGTACAAGCCGGCCGTCGTCGCTACCGATGTTGAAGAGGAAACGCTGGAAGCGACCCAGCAGGAAGACGCACTACGAGAGTAATGCGTCTGACAGCTCCCGTGAAGTAGAAAGCCTCAACAGGTGGGTCGGCCAACTCCCGCTGTGAACGAACGCTTTGGTCTCCGCTTCGCGGATGTCGACCTCCAACGACATCTCGGCAGGCGGCTTGCCGGCTTTCTGCTGGTCGTCGCCGTCGGCTACGCGCTCCGACCGCTGTTGCATGGTCTCGTCTATCAAACGCTCTACAGCCCATTTGGCCTCATTGTCATCGGGACAACCGCTGTCGCGGCGACCGCGCTGTGGTTTCTCCCACCGCTCGCGGGCGCGCCGGTCGATGGGCTGTCGACGACCGTTTCGCCGTTGTTGTCGGCGTCAGCCAACCAGAAACTCGGGCTCCTTGTCGTTGTCTTCACCGTTGGCTTGCTCGTCGGCTTTGTCTACTCGGTGCCGGCAGGGATGGTCACCGAGCGCACCCTCGCCCAGGAGACGATGGGCGAGGCCAACCAGATCCAAGAATTCCCACGCGTCAACGCTGAGAACCCACGGATCGCGCCGCGGGCCGTCGCCGACGTGCAGACCCGTGGCTCGGTGTCCTACCGTACCCACCGACTCGGCCCCAGCGATATCGCCCGCGCAGAGGACGGCTCGCTGGCGTGGTCGTACGCCATCGAACCCGACGGCGTCCGCAACAAGCTGTTGAGCAACCAACGCGGCGTGTTGCTCTCGGATATGACGCGGATGGAGGATCGGCAGATCACCGCCTCCGACAACCAGACATTTGCCATTGGTGAGGGGATGTACCTTCATCGCAGCTCGGCGTGGAACCTCCGAACGACCGACTACTTCGCCCAGTATTTCGATGATGCCGTCGAGTTCACCCACGACGGGCAGGCCTACATGTACTACCCCAAGACGGTTCACGAGTGGCGGCTGACGCCGATCCCCCACACGGTGCCGGTCTGGGACGGCGGCGCGCTGCTGCACACGAACGGCACTATCGACCACCTCTCACCGGAGGAGGCCCAGAATAGCGAGATTCTCGATGGCCAGCGGCTCTACCCGTTGTACAACAGCCGCCGACAGATGGAATCACTTGGCTACCGAAACGGCATCATCAACCAACTCGACATCGTCGGCGAACATGCCGGCCAAGTCGAGGTCGCCACGCTGCCGGCCGGTGCGGGCAACAGCCAGCCGTTCGTGATCGATCTCGACGGTGAACAGATGAGCTACGTGACCGCGATGGAGCCCTACGGCGAGGACACCCGCGGCCTTGATGAGATCTGGTTCATCGACGCGGCAACCGGCGATCTCCGATACTTCGGATCGGAGGGCGAGACGCTGACCGGCCCCGAGCGGGCGATGGGGATCGTCCGCAGCGAGGACTCCCAAACCGGGTGGGGCGACAACTTCCAAGTCGTCGAACCGATCCCGGTGTTCATCAACGACGAACTCTGGTGGCACAGCAAGGTCGTCCCCATCGATAACACTGACATCAGCCGGAGCGTCTTCGTCAGTGCCTCCACCGGTGAGGCGGTCGAACTCGGCGATACCGAATCGGTGCGTGAGTTCCTTGCTGGCGGCGACGCCGACGACCTCGATAACGTCGATACCGAACCCGCACCCGACGATCCGAATGTCGCCTACTACATCGTCGTCACCGACGCCGACGGTACGGTGATCGAACGGATTCCGGTCGAACCGGGCCAGGAGCCCTCGATCAGCTACGAGCCCGCAAACGCCTCAGCGTAGTGTGAGCTACCACCCGGGCATCGGGTGGTGCTCAGAGACCAACAACCATCTGGCTGGGTCGACTGCCCGACCAACCGAATTCCTGGCGGGCTTTCTACACTCCTTTTCGACCGCAACTTCGTATCCGTGAATTACGACGCCCCGAACCAAAGCATTGAATCGCTGACCGCCCCCACAATAGGTAATGGCTGTACCCGATCTTGCCGACTCCCCGCCCGTCCGCCGGCTGGCCGACTGGGATGACCAGCGGCTCCGGTCGCTGGCGACGAGCCACGACACACCGCTGTACGTGATCGATCTCGACCGCGTACAGGCGAACTACCAGCGGTTTGCGGCGGCGTTTCCCGACGCTCACGTGATGTACGCCGCGAAGGCCCACACCGGCCAGTCCGTCCTCTCCGCGCTGCTGGACGTTGGTGCCGATATCGAGTGTGCGGCCGCTGGCGAGATCAAACGCTCGATCCAGGCGGGTGCCGATCCCAACACCATCCAGTACACCGCGGTCAACCCACCGGCCCATGATCTCGATTACGCCGTCGATCTCGCCGCCGACGCGCCGGGGCTGACGATCACCATCGGCGCGACCGACACCCTCGACCGGTTGGCCGAACGCGACTATGACGGCCGGGTCGCCATCCGCATCAATCCCGGCATCGGTACCGGCCACCACGAGAAAGTCGCCACCGGCAACGACGCCAAGTTCGGGATTCCCTACGAACAGGTGCCCGCGGTCGCCGAGCGCGTCCGCGATGAGTTCGACCTCGTCGGCATTCACTCGCATGCCGGCAGCGGCGTCCTGACCGACGACCTCGAAGACCACTGCGAAGCTATCGAGCGCGTCGGCGAGATGGCCCGTCGCGTCGGCGATCTTGAGTTCGTGGACATCGGCGGCGGCTTCGGCGTACCCTACCACGAGGACGAGCCGCCGCTCGACCTCGACAAAACGGCCGAAATGGTCAGAGACGCGGTCGGCGACATCGACGCCCAACTCAAACTCGAACCCGGCCGCTACATCGTCGCCGACGCCGGCCTCATCCTGACGACGGTCAACACGATCAAGGAGACTCCCACCGCGACCGTCGTCGGCGTCGACGCCAGTCTTGCGACCCTGATTCGACCGGCGATGTTCGGCTCCTACCACCCGATGCGCAACGTCACCGCGCCCGACCGCGACGCCGAACCCGTCACTGTCGGCGGCCCAGTTTGCACCAGCGCGGACGTATTCGCCACCGACCGCCCCATTGCGCGGCCGGAGCGGAACGACATCCTCGCTATCGGCAACGCCGGCTCCTACGGCTACGAACTCGCCAGCCAGTTCCACTCCCAGCCGCGACCCGCTGAAGTCGCCCTCGAAGATGGCGACGACCGCGTCGTCCGGCGGCGCGAAACGCTCGACGACGTGACGCGGGTTGAACAGTGAGCGCGGCAACAATGGGCTTCGATATCGAGGAATTTCACGCCCAAGCTGTCAAAACGCCCTCACACGAGCACGTCGACGAGATGCGCGAGTTGCTGGTCGAGACGCTGACCGACGCCGGACATCCGCCCGATGTTGACGACGACGGCAATGTTGTCGTCAGTCGTGGCGCGGGCGACGCCGTCAGCAACGTTGCCGGCGAAAGCGACCCAGCGAGCCCCCACATCGTCCTCAACACCCACATCGACACCGTCGCCCCGCACGTCCCCTACGAGCGCGACGGCGACACCGTTCGCGGGCGGGGGACCTGCGACGCCAAAGGGCCGCTGGCGGCGTTGCTCGCGGCGTTCCTCCGCACTGAGCCCGAGGCGGGCACACTGACACTGGCGATCACGCCCGATGAGGAAACGACGCAGATCGGCGCGGCCGCGCTTGCTGGCACGCTTGGGGCCGACGGCTACATCGTCGGCGAACCGACCGATCTCGATGTCTGTATCGCCGCCCGCGGACAGTGTGAAGCTGAGATCACCGTGTCGGGAGCCGGCGGTCACGCGGCCAGCGTCCCGGCCGCCGACAACCCTGTTTTCGGCCTCAAACACGTGTTAGATGGGCTAGCGAGCTATGACGACGCAGTTGGCCCCAGCAGCCACGACCTTCTCGGCGATCCGAAACTTACCCCGACGATCGTTGCCGGCGGCGACACGCCGAACCGCGTCCCGGCTAAGTGCCGTCTTACCGTCGATCGTCGGAGCGTCCCCCCGGAGACAAGCGAGGCGTTTGCGGCGTCGCTGGCGACACATCTCGGCGACGCGCTCCCCGGCGCACAGTCCGTCGCGGTCGACCTCATCGATCCGGCAACACCGTTTCCCGACCCGTTTGTCACCGACAGCGACGCCGCCATCGTCGACGCGCTCCGAACCGCCAGCGGCGGCGACGTGCGGGCCTTTGGGGCGGCAACGGAGGCCTCCTATTTCGCGCCGACCGCACCGACGGTTGTTTTCGGCCCGGGTGTGTTAGCCGACGAGGCTGGGGCGGTCGCCCACGCCGAGCGAGAATATATTCAAATCAGTGACATTCAAGCAGCTGCCGACGCCGTGACGGCTGCCATCGACACGCTGTGCTGAGATTGTCGCCGTCGTTGTGCCGATTGTGTAGACACCCTTATTAGCAGTCATTCGATACGTTCACTAATGCCAACGCTTCGCGTGCTGCATGTCGGGCCGGCCGACCCTCCTGACACGCTCACCAACGGGGCTGCGCCGCCGGCGGCCGACACCGAGTTCTCGGTCGTCAGCGTCGAGACGGCCGACGCGGGACTGCGTGCCTACGAGGCCGAGCATGCGGACTGTCTCGTCGTCGAACCGCCGCTTGATGCTGATATCGTCGATTTTCTCTCCCGGATCCGCGAGCGGGATCCGGCGCTCCCGATTCTTCTCTTTGCCTCCCCGGCTGATCTCGATGTTGTGAGCCGGGTTCTGGCTGCCGGTGCTGACTACGTGCCGAAAACTGACGGCGACAGCGACGCCGCGCTGTTGGCCGCCCGGATCGAAACGCTGGGCGGCGTTGGCGGCGAGCAGCACTCCGCGGATCCGTGGCGACAGTCGACGGCGGCCATCTCGCGGCTATACTCGATCACGAACCAATCGGAGCTCTCCTTTTCGGAGAAACTTGACCGCGCCCTTGCGGTCGGCACCGCCGAACTCGGCTACCCCTTTGCGTACGCGACGCGGATCGAAAACAACGATGTTGAGGTGTTGGCCGTCGCCGGGGATCACGATGACATCGCTGTCGGGCAGACAACCTCGTTGTCCGACAACTACTGTCAGCTCACGATCGCCGAAAACGAGCCTGTCGCCATCGGCAACGCCGGCACCGACGACGCGCTCTCAGAACTTCCAGTGCACACCGAAATGGGATTGGCGTGCTATGTGGGCGCGCCGATCACTGTCGACGGCGAGGTGTATGGGTCACTGTGTTTTGCCGGCAACGAGCCCCGCGATCCGGAGCTCATCGAGGCCCAAAAGCTGACCGTGAAGACGCTGGCCCAGTGGGTTGGCTACGAGCTTGAACGCAGCCAGCGCGAACAGGAGCTCAAACGCCAGATCGATCGATTGGAGGAGTTTTCCCACATCGTCTCCCATGACCTCCGAAACCCCCTGAACGTCGCCCAAGGACGCCTTGAGATCGCGCAAGCCGACTATGACAGCCCGCATCTCGACACCGTCATCGACGCCCTTGACCGGATGGAGGATATCATCGAGGATACGCTCATGCTCGCTCGGCAGGGCCAATCTGTCGACAGCATGGAGCCCGTCGAGATCACCGACCTCGTCGAGGACTGCTGGGAACTGATCGAAAGCCCCAACGCTGAACTCCGTGTCGTCGATGAGTTCACCGTCCACGGCGATCCCAACCGGCTGTCACACGTCTTCGAGAATCTCTTTCGGAACGCGATCGATCACAACGAGGGGGCGATCACGATCCGTGTCGGTCTGAAGAATGTGATGTACACCAACACGCGCGCGCCCGACAGCGGCACCTTCGGTTTCTTTGTCGAAGACGACGGCCGTGGGGTGCCGGAAGGCCGACGTGAAGCCGTCTTCGATGCCGGTGAGACAACCCGCACGGACGGCACCGGGTTCGGCCTCCCGATCGTCAAACAGACCGCCGAAGCCCACGGCTGGGAGGTCGAACTCACCGATAGCTTCGATGGCGGCGCGCGCTTCGAATTTACAAACGTGCGATAAGGATCGACGCTGCCGGCTCGTCGGCGTCGTCAGAGTGGCGTTGTTAATTTTCGGGGTTGTCTGCTGTTTCGTCGTCAGCATCGTCGTCGTCAACTCCCTCACCGTCGTCGTCAGCATCGTCGTCGTCAACTCCTTCAGCGTCGTCAGCGTCGGCAGTCGTCTCGGCCGGCTGGGCGTCGCCCGCGTGATGTTCCGGTTCGGCCTCTTCGAGACCAGCCTGCCCTTGGGCGTACACCGGCTTTGTTTTCTCGTCGCCGGCGATCGCCTTCGCCGAGAGATACGTCAGTACCGCCAGAGCGACAAACGGCACGATCATCAGCCCGAGCATCACCCCGGAGGTTCTGACCTCGAAGCCCCATGGCGTCACCACGACGAAGAACGCGATGAAAAACAGAATAATCCCCAGTGGGATGAAGTTGACCACCAGATCGAGCATCGTTTCTCGATCAAAGATCTTGGCTTCCATATCACGGGATACTTCAGGACGCACAAATAGGTTTCCGGTTCGGATCGGAAGGGTGTCACGGTTAGAGTGTCGCCTTGTGGCAGGCGGCAAATGCCTTGAGCCATGATATGGTCGAGTCGGTTGTGCTGTAGTACGGAAATCGGTACTAAAATCGTCTGGTTCGGTACTTGAGAAGTCCGAACCAGGCTTCGATGAGTGATCGATTGCCCCATGTTTCCCGTTCGTACTCACAGTCTAACAGCTCCAGTGGCCAGTCGTACCACGGGCCGCGGTCAGCCCGCAGTAGCGGGCAACCGCGGCACTGTTCCAGCACTTCTCGAAGGAACAAGAGAGCATCAAGACTGGAACGCCCAGGCGTAACATCGACGTGCAGTACTTCCAGCGTCTCACAGTCGACTGCCGTCCAGACGAAGACTTCGGTGCCGTCGACTTCGACCTTCGTCTCGTCGACGGCCACTTCGGGCCGGTCTTAGCAGTCCGGTTCGAAGAGGTGCTCTAACCGGTGGAACCACTGCCGAACTGTTTCATGCGATCGCTCGACGAACGGTTGGATTCGACGGTAGGACAATCCGGCGTGATAGAGAAATGCCCCGAGGACACGCCGCTCGGTCGGCGTGTCCTCTCGGCAGAATAGTTCTTGCTCGCGTGCTTTCTCAGCCATGCGGTCGAGCATTGTTTGTTCACCAATCTGCTATAGCTCGGCCGCTTCCTTGATAAGGTTGACACCCTTCCCCGATACGCATTTACCACCACCTGTTGTTAGCACCGACAACTACCTGCTTATGGTCGCCACACCGGACATCGAGACGGCCGCCGATCGCATTACCACTGTCATCGACCGTATCAGGGAGGCTGTTATCACGGACAGACAGTTCCTCGAAACCGTAACGACCGGGCTGCTCGCCCGCGGCCACGTCCTGCTGGAGGACGTACCGGGGACGGGCAAGACGCTCACCGCTATCGCCCTGGCGGACGCGCTCGGACTGGAGTTCAACCGCATCCAGTTCACCCCCGACCTGCTGCCGAGCGACATCACGGGCTCGCAGATCTACAACGAGGGAACCGGGGAGTTCCGCTTCCAGCGCGGCCCCGTCTTCGCCAACATCGTTCTGGCCGACGAGATCAACCGCGCGCCGCCGAAGACCCAGTCGGCACTCTTAGAGGCGATGGACGAGGGCCAGGTCTCGGTCGGCGGGACGACCTACGAGCTGCCGGAGCCGTTTTTCGTCATCGCCACCCAGAACCCCATCGAACAGGAGGGTACCTTCCGGCTGCCGGAGGCTCAGCGCGACCGATTCGTCGTGAAGACCTCTATCGGTTACCCCGACCGTAGCGGCGAGATCGAGCTGGTGACGCGCCGCGAAAACCGCGACACGCAGATGCCAAGCGTCGATCCCGTCGTCGATGCCGATCAGGTGACGACGCTGCGACAGCTCCCCGAACGAGTCGGCATCGAGAGCGACGTGAAGGCGTATCTCGTCGACCTCGTCCGCGCGAGCCGGGAGGACGACCGCGTCGATGTCGGCGTCTCGCCGCGCGGCATCCAGCGGTTTTTCGAGGCCGCCCGCGCCCGTGCGGTGATTCACGGCCGCGAGTACGTCACTCCTGACGATATCAAGACTATCGCACCGCCCGTGATGACACACCGCCTCGTGTTGACCTCTGAGGCGGAGATCAGAGATGTCGATCCGACCGCTATCGTCGACGATCTCCTCGACAGCGTCGAGGTGCCGGCGGCGACCGCAGAAACCGGCTGACCGCGCTCAGCCGCGAATCCCGACGACGAGGATCAGTATCCCCACCGCCGCCGCAAGCACGCCGAGCAGCGTGCCGTCGGCGACGGTCAGCCGGTCGAGTGCGGTCGTGGAGAGTCCCCACGCGAGGGCGATCCCACCGCCGGCAAGGCCGAACGCCGAGATCGTATGCACCGCTTCGAGCTGGATCGATGCCGCCGCGTCGAGTTCGGTTCGCATCGTGACGCTTTGCTCGCCGACGCTCCAGACGAAGACGGAGATGGCGACGACGCCAGCGACGACGAGGATTCCGGCCCCGTAGACGCCGGCAGCGATCGCGCCGACAGCCAGGCCGGCACTCGCCAGCGCGCTGCCGGCCGTTCGCCTGGGGACGTACCGGATCGCGCCGCCGAGTGCGACGACGACGAGCGCGACCGACAGCAAGCTCATCGCCGCGACGATGACCGCCAGCACCACGCCGGTCGGCGTCAGCGCGCTTACTACCTGCTCGATTTGCGGCCGGTAGACAGCCGGCACGCGCGCCACTGCCTGCCCGACGAACGATCCACCGGCGACGGCGATAGCCACCGCGCTCGCCGCAGCCACTGGGATCGGCATCAGCCGGCTTACCGCGTTCGTTACGCGGCCGGTCGCCGCCTGCAATCCCCACAGTATCACCCCCATGAGGGCCAACAACCCGCTGACCTGTAGCAGCCCGCGACGGAGGCCATCGGTCTCCAGCACTCCGACCACCGGCTCGAACCGCCGTATCTCTATGAGGTCGGCCATGGCGAGGCCGACCGGGGACAGCGTCAGCAGGGTCATCACACCCCAGCCGATGTTGAGCCCCCGGTTCAGCCGGGTGAGCGTCGCCGCGACCGCCGCCTCCCGCGGCTGCGGCGAGAGCTCCACTATCGGGGCGACCCCGAGGGTGAGCTTCAGCACGCCGACGAAGACGGTGGCGACGCCCCAAAATGAGAGCAACACGGCCGCCGGCACCGGTGAGTCGAGAGCCGAGAGCGTGGGTAGCGCGCGCTCGATGCCGAGTACTGGCATCGACGCGAGCGCGTCGAGCCGGACGACGGCCACGCCGGCGAGGACGATCATCGGCCCGAGCACCGCCGTGTCGGTGTTCCGGAGGAGCCGCGTCGCCCCGCCCTCGCCGAACTTGCCGTCGAGCGTACCCACGACGCCGAACGTCGCCACCCCGGCGGCGAGGGCGACACCGACCTGCCCGATGGCGAGCCGAAGGATCGACTCGATCCCGACAACATCCGACTGAACCAACACCAACTGGACTAACACCCGGATCGGCGCGAGAACGGCGACGAGGACGAGAAGGCTCACCGCTGGCGCGAAAAGTGACGCCACCAGTCCGCCGACCGGGGTCTCCGTATCGCTGACCAGCATCGTGAGGCCAACGACGCCGCCCGCGACGGCGGCGACCAGCAGCGACTGGCGGCTGCCCGTGACGGTCGTCAGTAGCCAGATCCCCACGCCGACAGCAACCATCATAAGCAGCGACGTGGCCCGCGTTGTGTTCGGCTCCGGGAGGATGCCGCGCGAAGCCATTATCCTGCCCCCGGCCCGAGAATCCGGGCCAGTGCCGAGCGGAGGTTCTCATCGCTATCCCAGTCGATGACCGTCGCGCCGAGCAGGCGGAGTTGTTCGAGCCGAACTGCCCGCCCGAGTGCGACCGTTCGGCCGCCGACGGTCGCCGGCGTCGTCTGCGGCGAGAGGATTGTCACCTCGTGACCGTCGCCGCGGAGCGACTCGACGAGGTCGACCACCGGCTCGTCGGTCGCAGGCGTACAGAGCACCACCTGCGCACCGCCCGGAACCAGCGACCGCACTCGTCTCCACTCGTCGGCGGCGTCGGCCGGCTGTGTCGATTCACTTCCGGTATCGCCTGCTTGTGCCGATTCGCTGTTGTCGTCGCTCGCTCCCGCCGACCCACCCTCGCTGTCGGCTGTCTTGTTCGTTCCGGCCTCGCCGTCGACCTCGTCGGTCGATGCGTCGCCGCCGTCGGTCAGGTAGGCCGCCTCCGCGTCAGCGGAGCCGTCGGCGGCTGCGGCATCGTCGCCGTCGGCTGCCGCCCCCGGCTCGGCCGCCGGTTCGGCGTGCTGTGTCTCGCCGCCGCCCCCGGTTGCGGCCGCATTGCAGACGGCGGTAGCGTGGGCGGCGAAGGCGGTGCCGGCTTCCGGAGGAACCCACGCCGGCGGGCCAGTACCGGTCTGGGGATCGACGATACCGAGCGCGCCGAGCGACACCTCGTGGCCCTCCGAGATGAGCACGTTGAGGGCAATCGTCGCGGCGTAGGCACTCAGCGTCGCTCCGGTCGGCGAGGTCGGATCCGCGGCGGCGTGGGCCGGCTGGCGACTGTCGGTCAGGACGGTGATGTGGGCGGCGTGTTGCTCGCGATAGTCGATGGTCGCCAGCTCGCCGGTCTTGGCGTAGCTCCGCCAGTCGATCCGCGAGACGGGGTCTTCGGGCTGGTGGTCGCGGGTCGCGTAGAACTCGACGCCTGGGCCGCCGGTGTCGGTGGGGAGCTGGCCGGTGTAGTTCGTCGTCTGCTGGAGCGGGATCTCCTCGATGTCGACCTGGCACTCAAAGGCTGTCTCGCCCGTTGCGGCCAGCGTCTCGTCGACCAGCCGCGTCCCGTTGCTGTTGCGCGCCCTGACGGCCACATCGTCGAAAGCGTAGCTCCCCCGGTCGGCCTGTAGCGTGTAGCTGTGGCTGAACTCGCCGCCGGCCGACACTGCACCGGCGGCTCGCGGCGAGCCCGCCGTGACGCCGAGTTCCTCCGGGACGCCGTCAACGAGACGGAGATCGGAGATCGACCGTTCGCCGGTGTTCTTGACGGTGAGCGTCACCTCGACCGGCTGGCCGGGCAGCGGCGTCGGCGGCGACAGCTCGCGGTTGATTTCGACTGTGCCGTCGACGGTCGGCGTCGTCGAAAGCGTCCCCTGCAGCACGAATACCAGCGGGACGACAGCCGTGAGCACGAGCGCGATGCTCCCGGTGGCGATCCCGGCGGCGACGAGTATCAACACGTAGGCGCGCATGCTGGCGAACCGGGTGATCCTCATTGCTCGCCCTCCCCAGTTCGGACGCGTTCGTCTGTTTCGACTAGCCCCTCGTCGGATCGAAAGAGGCCCCGAACCCGCTCCAGTCGGCTCCGCGTTCGCTCGGGCGGCGCGAATCCGGTGAGCTCGGTTGCTGAGGCCGCCTCGACGGCCCGCAGCGCGCGTCGGATCCGGTACCGGTAGGCGTGGTCGGGGTAGAGCCAGTCGTAGAGCCGGTACCACAGCGGGAAGGCGACCGCGTCGGTCAGCGTCGCCGCCGCCACACGGTCGGTCGTCCACTCGCCGCTGTCGACGTAGGTCTCGGCGTCGCTGTCCTCGTGGGCTTCCTGGTAGAGCTGAATGAGCGTTCCTCTGAGCGACGACGTGATCGGATCCTCCAAGGGGTCAGGATCGGTGGCTCGCTGGTCGTATCGGCCGGTCATCGAGTCGCCGATCACGGAGACCTCACGGCTCGGCTCGGCGACCGACCGCTCGGCGAACGCGCCGGTCGGCTGGGAGGCCCCCCAGACCCATGCGGCCACGACGCCGAGCAGGCCGAGCAGCCCGCCGGCCGCCAGCACCGCCGTCCGCTGGCCGAGCGACGTCACGAACGACTCGATGGGGCGGATGACAGACGCTGGAAGGAGGTCGGGACTGTAGCCGACGGCGACGGCGAAGCCGAGGGTCACCGCGACAGCGACGAACAGCACAACGGTACGGGCGGAGACGAGGCGACTCATTCGTCGTCCTCCTCACTTCGAACCGACGACAGCGCGTCGCGAGCCAGATCCAGCCGCGATTCGTCGGGCGACTCGCGGCCGTACTCGACGGCACGATAAAGCTTGGTGAGATACGATACCGGCTGTCTGGGGAACCCCCGCTCGACGGCGTATTCCCGGATCTCGACGGGTGTCCGGGTCGACAGCCCTGGCGGCCGGACGACGCCGACGAACGCGCCCCACAGCGACCTGATCGTCTTCTGTTCTGCCGAGCGTGCCTGCGTCGTCATGTCACCTTCGCCCTCTGATGTGGCTCCGCGTCGGCGCAGCTGCTGTAGTTGCGCCGAAGCCACGCCACCAGTGCCGCCAGCGGCCGGCGAGGATCTAGCCGTTGGAGCAGCTCCGACAGCGATGTAGACAGCAACGTCGGCCACGCCCGGAGCCGGTCGGCGAGGGTGCTCGCTGCCGCCTCGAACCGCGCTGCGAGCCGGATCATGGCCGCCGTTAGCCGCCCCGGCAGCTGTCGCAGCCGGCCGACGACCGTCCCTATCGCAGCGCGGATCGTCCCTCGCGTGATCCCGTATCGGCGTGCGAGCGCGACCAGTCCGCCGACCACGATGGCCAGAGCGACAGCGACGCCGGCCGCGTTCCGATACAGCCCCGCGAGCTGTGTCTCGCCACGAACGCCGGTGACCGTGGCGGCGACCGTCGTCGACGGTGCGACCGGCAGCCCGAAGGCGACGGTGCCGTTGGCATTGGTCGTCCCAACCGTCTCGCCGTCGACATGTACCGCCACGCCACCGACCGGCTCCCCGAACCGACTTACGTTCGCCGTCGCCGGCACCCCTGGCAGCGCGATCCCGGTTGCCGGCGCGACCGACACGTTGGGCTCCAGCCGCGACTCGTCATCTCCGTCGTCTTCGTCACCCGGTTCGGCAACGGTGAACCTCGTCGTCGCGCGAACTGGCTCCCGCGTGACCGTCACGCGGTGGGAGCCGGCCGCAACGTCGGCCAGCGAGAACTCGTAGGTGCCCTCTCCCGTGGTTGTCCCGACGCGCGTGCCGTCGAGTGCGACGGTCGCCTCGGTAACCGGCACGTTGCCAACGGTGGTGACGACTGTCGCCGTCTCGCCGGCGGTCGGCTCGCCGAGAACCTCAACGGTCGCGTTCGTCTCCAGCGGGTAGGTTGCCGTTGAATCACCGTCGGCCTGCGGGACGGCACCGCCCGCGCCACTACCCGTAGAGCCGGAGCTGTCGATCCGGGCGGGCTCTGGGGTGAGCGTCGACAGCACTGCCGAGCCGACACCGGCGACCGACAGCGGGAGCATCGACGCACCGGCCGGAACCGAACGCGAAACGCTCCTGCTGTCTGCAGCCGCCTGCGCCGACAGCGAGGTACCACCATCGTCGGCAGCTGATGTCGCGGTCACCGAGCGGACGGCCTCGCGGTCGCCGTTTGCCCCGGCCGCCATGTCGTCGTATTTCGTCCCCGCCGGTTGGTCGCCGGCCTTGATCGTCACTTCTTCGGCATACGGCAGCGTCGTCGCCACGGTGCCGTCCGCGCCGCTCCAGCCGACCCGCTCGTCGTTGACGTAGACCGGAAGCCCCGAGACCGCACTGTTGTTTTTCGTCACGGACACCGCAACGGGCGCGCCGACGACGGCCGACCGGTTCAGGGAGAGTTCGTACGGCGGCTCCGGCGTCGACACCGGCAGCTCGCCGGCCGGTGTCGGGTCGAACCGAACCCAGCCGACGCCATCGATGTAGACCTCGACCCACGCGTGGGCTCTGTCGCTGGTGACGAGATACTCGTCGTCGCCGACCGGCTCGCCGGGCGCGAAGCCGACGACGTACCGCGAGGGGATGTCCTGCGTGCGGAGCATCACCGCCATGGTCGTTGCGAAATGCTGGCAGTATGCGGCATCGACCTCGAACAGCAGCTGTTCGGCGATCGGCTCGCTCGGGTCAATCGACGTGTTCAGTGAGTAGCCCCGGTTCGTTTTGAGCCATTGCTGAACGGCCTGCGCCCGCTCGTACTGCGAGTCGGCACCAGCGACGATTTCGCTCGTGCGCTCGGCGATGCGGTCGTCGGTACCGAGCGGGAGCTCGGTGTATTTCTCGCGGATATCCCTCGGCGTCCGCCCGCTTGCTTGCCGGAGCACCGCTGGGTCACGCGGCGGGGCCGCGCTCTCGGCGACGTAGCTCGTCCCCTCGGGCAGTGATCGCTCGCTTTGAATCCCACCGACGGTTGAGGCTGTCACCGAGGGCTCTGCCGCATCACCGGTGAATCGGATCGACTCCGGCTGCCACGCTGTCGGCAGCGACCGCCCGCCCTGTAGCATCGTCACCCGGTAGCTGAACCGGTCGTCGTCCCGCGTCAGGTCGTCGTTCGGGACGCCCGACGACAACGGCTGTCGCTCGACGGACTGCTCCCAGCCCGTGCCTGTGTACTGGCTGTATGCAGTCTGTCGCCAGTAGGTGTTGACCGGTGATTCGACTGTGAACAACGGCACTCGATTCGCCCCAGAGAGCCCCCCGCTGAGCTGGGTCTCCGCCGGCGGCTGCGAGAGCGATCCGCCGGCCAGCCCACCGGGCGCGCCGATGTCGGGGAACTGCCCCGTCCCTTGTCCGCCGGCGGTATTGCCGCTCCCACCGCCCGACATCTGGGGTATTTGCGACCCTGGCAGTCCATCCGGGAGACTGCTGCTGCTCAGCAGCGATACGGTAGGGAGAAACGCAGCCGACAGCACCACCGCGACTACCGCCGCGACAACGAACGCGGCCTCGCCGAGTCGTCTTCCGTCGGCCATGAACTTGATGTCTTCTCGTCCGGATTTCGCTTAAACGTTGCTCCTATCTGTCGGCTTCGATCATCAAACCAAACGCGTCGTTGCTGTCGGGCTTGAAATCGGCTCAGCAGCTTGAATACTCGTTACTACTATCAGACTGAGACGCGTATGCGCTGAAGGATGAGAGTAAGATAGTTTACGCCGGTCGTTGTCGTTTCGGAACAAGCAACGTGCCGGCGATCACGCCAGCGATGATGACAGCCCCGCTGGCCAACACGGCGTAGGCCCGCATCGTCATATCCGCGCCGACCTGCGGGTTGACATAGAGGATCGCCCCACCAAGGCCGAACAACAACACAGCCATCGCCCCGAGGGCACGCCACGGCGTGTTGATGTAGCCGGCCTCCTGGAGCATGCCGGCGACACAGCCACAGAACAACAGCAGCCCGCCGACAGCGATCGGCAACACATCAAAGACGAGGCCGATCTCCGAGATCGGCACGCCGAGGGCGATAAACAGCGGCCACGGGCTTGCCTTGCGGTACTGCTCGCTGAGTCCCGGCGTCTCGTCCATGGGTGTGTTAGTGGGTGCAGGCTAAAACGCGCTTCGGAAGCAACAGCGGGTGGTTGGGGCTACGGCAGCGTCACACCGTGTCGGCTCAGAAAGTCGCTGGCGGCTTTGATCTCGATGGGGCTGCCGATGATCCGGCACTGTTGGCCCTCCGGCTGGATAACAGTCACCGTGTGTTCGGCTTCGAGATCATCCTGAATCCCCTCCAGGGAACGACAGGGGAGTTCGATCTGCGTGCTGTCACGCAGTCGGGTTGGGTTCGGCATATCAGTTCGTCTGAATGTTAGACGGATAGCGTATAATCATATCGAAGTCGTTGTTCGGCCACTCTCGTGTGACCGATCCGCCGTTGCTCACGCCGCGTTGCCGACCGAATCTGTCGTCTCTGTCACCGTTCGCCGGTATCGTTTTCAGTACACATCTAATACACACGAGTATGGAGCGCAAGAATATCACGATCCGTGAGGATCAGGCCGCGTGGATCGACGCCACCGACCGCAACCTCTCGCAACTCGTCCAAGCGGCGATCGACGACGAGATGGGGCCCAGCGATGATGAACTGGCTGCGGCGTATCAGGCCAACGCCGAGGACGCTGCTGAGACGGCTGCCGCGTGGGCGGCGGCATCCACGGAGGCGACTGAACAGCTTGGCGAGCCACCGACTGACAGCTGATGGTTCGCCGTGGCGATATCGTCCGTGTCGACCTCGGCGGCCCGGACGACGATGACACTCGTGGAAGCGAACTCTACAAATCACGTCGAGCCGTCGTGATCCAAAACGACACCGGCAACGAGTTTGCCCCGACGACAATCGTCGCACCGCTCTCGAAGGGCCATACCGACTATCCGTTTCACGTCAACCTCTCTGGATCGATGCCCGAACTCGAAGTTGACTCCCATGTCCAACTTGATCAGATTCGGACCATCGATATCGAGCAACGGATCACCGATCACTTCGGCCGTGTGACTGACAGCCAGCTGGCTGATATCGACGACGCGATCCGTGTCTCACTGGGGTTGTTGGAGCGTTGAGCCAGCCCACGACTCCCCGAATGAACAGCCTTTTCGACGGCGATGGCCCACTGACCGATAATGGGACTGGAGGAGGAGATCGAATCGATCCGCGAGGAGATCGCCGAAACCCCGTACAACAAGTCGACAGAGGCCCATATCGGTCGACTGAAGGCGAAACTCGCCGAGAAGAAAGAAAAACTCGAAAACCAGTCCTCCGCCGGCGGTGGTGGCGGCTATGCCGTCGAGAAACACGGCGACGCTACCGTCGCGCTCGTCGGCTTTCCCAGCGTCGGCAAATCGACGCTGATCAACGCGCTGACCAACGCCGACAGCGAAACCGGCTCCTACGAATTTACGACGCTGGATGTCAACCCCGGGATGCTCAAGTATCGCGGCGCGAACATCCAGATTCTCGACGTCCCAGGCCTGATCGAGGGTGCGGCCGACGGACGTGGTGGCGGCCAAGAGGTATTGTCGGTCGTCCGCACTGCTGATCTCGCAGTGTTCATGCTCTCTGTCTTCGAGATCGACCAGTACGAACGCCTGCGCCAGGAACTCTACAACAACAACATCCGGCTGGATACAGAGCCACCGAGCATCCACATCCGTCAGCGACACAAAAACGGGATTCAGGTCAACAAAAGTGACAGCGTCAGCCTTGACGAAAACACGATCAAGGAAGTCCTCCGGCAGAACGGCTACGTCAACGCCGAGATCACGGTTCGCGGCGACCCCTCAATCGACGAGTTGGTTGATGGGATGATGGACAACCGCGTCTACATCCCCTCGATGGTCACGGTCAACAAGGCCGATCTGATCGATGAGGATTACCTGCCGACCGTCCACGAGAACCTTCGTGAGCACGATATTGACCCCGAAGAGTGTATCTTCATCAGTGCCGAAGAGGAGAAAGGCCTCGACGGCTTGACCGAACGGATCTGGGACGAACTTGGTCTCGTTCGGATCTACATGGACAAACCCGGCCGCGGCGTCGACTACGACGAACCGCTGGTGTTGCGAGAGGGCGATACTATCGGCGACGCCCTCGACAAGCTCGGCGGTGAGTTCGAGGATCGCTTTCGGTTCGCCCGCGTCAGCGGCCCGAGCGCGAAACACGACGACCAGCAGGTCGGAACCGACCACGAACTGGCCGACGAGGACGTATTGCGGATTATCAAGAGCCGATAACTGTTCCGTCCGAGCTGCTACTCGCTACCGTCCAAGCCGCTACTCGTTGCCGACGACCGACAAGCATACGTGATTGTGTGCACAATGTGTGTCTATGAGTTCGAGCACCCGCGTTCACTTTCGCGCCCCCGAGCGGCTGATCGAACAGGCCGACGCGCTCGCGGTCGCGGAGGACAAAAACCGGACGGATGTCCTCGTCGAAGCCCTCCGAACCTATCTCTCTGAGGCGAGCAATGAGGAGGCCGTTCAGCAGGCGATCGCGGACGCCTACTACGAAGATCGGCTTGATTTCGAGCAGACGAAAGCCATCGTCGGCACGGAGACGGCCCAGAACTTCCGGCTACTCAAACAGCAGCTGTCGGATGACTCGCTCAGCGAGGAGCTCGCCGACGCTATCGACGAATGAAGCTGGTCGCCGACACGTCAGGGCTCGTAAGTATCGCAAGCACCCCCAAGGCGCGACAGGAGCTGTTACCGCTGCTGCTGGATAGCTACGAGGTGACCGTTCCCCAGCAGGTCATCGACGAACTCGAAACTACCGCCCAGTACGACGACGACCACGCGACCGCCGCGAGCGCGGTTCTTGACAACAAGCCACGACTCGCGGTTGCGACGGTCGAGCTTGATTCGACGTTCCCGCTCGATGACGGCGAAAACGCGGTCGTCCAGCTGGCCAACAGTCTCGACGCGCCGTTCTGCTACTGCGACGAGTACAACCGGCTCTCGCTGATCCACGCCTCGCTGTCGGCGACACGACTCGTGACAACACCGCGGCTGCTCAAGGCGTTTGTCAGTGCCGGGCTGATCTCGAACGATACTGCCATGGAGCTGCTGGCGGGGATTGAAGATGTGCGGAGTTGGAACGGCAACGCGTATGTACAGCAGGCGACACGGCTCTTTGAGGAGCCCGAATGAATCGATCCTCGCGTCCCGCCGTGGTCGCACTCCTCGCACTCGCCGTTGTCCCGTGGGTCGTCCAACTCAATGGGCCCGGTGATCTCACGGCGGTGATGAGTTGGGGCCTGCTCAACACAAACCCGTGGCACGCGCTGCCGCTCCCGAGCTATTTCGGTGAAACACAGGGGCTCGAAACGTTGCCGTGGTCACTCCAGGTCTGGCCGCTCGGGTTTGGGTTCTACTGTGGCGCGTTGGTGAGTGCGGCCAGCGGCGTCGTCTTCGAGCGGGAGGACGTGCGGGTAACCGTCGGGCTGCTCGCGCTATCGGCGATCACCTCGGTCATCGTCTGGTGGGGACTGCTCGGCCGCGGAGCCGCCGGGACGATCCCGGTCGGCGTGGTTGCGATGGCGATGGTGGGCTGGTGGTTCTACTACCCGGTACTGGATTCACTCGGCGCGCCGCCCGCCCCGCCACGGGAGTAGCCGTCCCGGTATCCTTTTCGCGTTGGCGGCCCCACTTTCGGTGTATGACTGGGACACTCGATCACGTCATGATGCGGGTCGCGGATCTGGAAACGTCGCTTGACTGGTATCAGACCCATCTCGACTACGAGGAGAAAGACCGCTACGAGGGCGACGGGTTCACGATCGCCTATCTCGGCCCCGAAGACATGCACGACGACGGGGCGATGCTCGAACTCACCGAAAACGACGACGATATGGAGTACGAGATGGGCGACGCGTGGGGCCACATCGCCGTGCGCGTCCCCGAAGGTGAACTCGAAGCCTACTATGAGCAGCTGATGGACGAGGGTGTCGACGACTACCGGGATCCCGAATCCTGTGGTGGCTCGTATGCGTTCGTCAAGGATCCCGACGGCCACGAGGTCGAGATCGTCCAGCGCGAGTACGGCGCGCTGTGGTCGCTGGATCATACGATGATCCGCGTTGAGGACGCCGACGAGGCCCTCGGCTTCTGGACGCGAAAGTTCGAGTACGTCGAGCCGCGCTCGCGGTGGGAGGCCAGCTCCTTTGCGAACTACTTCATGGCACCTGAAGACGACGCCGACGAGGCGATGTGGCTCGAACTCACCTACAACTATGACGGCCGAGGGTACACGATGGGCGACGCCTGGGGCCATCTCGCTGTCCGCGTCGACAACCTCCAAGACGACTGGGAACAGCTCATGTTGCGCGAGGCTGACGACTATCGTAGCCCCGAGGAGTGTGACAACCGCTATGCGTTCACCCGCGATCAGGACGGCCACGAGATCGAGCTGATCGACCGCGATCCCGCGGGCGACTCGCTGTTCCCGTTCTAACTGATCGACGATCCCCGCGTCCGGGCGCATTCTTTTTGCGATACCGCTGTGAGAAGCAGGTATGAAGCTGACAGTCTGTGGGTTTGGCGGGGCTGGCTGTCGGATCGCCGACCGGCTTGTGGCGGCTGACGGCGATCGCTCGCGGTCGTTCGTCGTCGACAGCGTCGCCCTCGATACCGACCAGCGTGATCTGTCGAGTCTGGCGGCGATCCCGGATGACCGACGCCATCTCTACGGGGTCATCGAGGCCGAGGGGGCTGGCGTCGAGGGCGACCGTAGCGTCGGTGCGGCGGCGGCCGACTCCGAGGCGACCGAACTGGCCAACGCCGTCGACGATGCGATCTCCTCGCAGACCGACGCGATCCTCTGTTGTGTCGGCCTCGCCGGCGGCAGCGGCGCGACCGCCCTCCCGCGGATCGCCGACGAGCTGCGGCGTGTCTACGATGTTCCGGTCTACGGCCTTGGGATCTTGCCGGCGGGTTCGCCCACCGCCGACGATGGGTCGACGTCGACAGCCGCACGCAACACCGGTCGCGCGCTCGCCGATATCGGCGCGGCGACCGACGCGCTGCTGCTGTTCGACAACGAGCTATGGCTTGGCTCCGGTGACAGCGACACCGACCCCGACACCCGAGCCGACCTCAACGAGACGCTGACAACGCGGGTCGCCGCGCTGTTTGCGGCCGGCGAGGGCGATCACGACCGCCAGATCGCCGAGCGCGTCGTCGACGCCTCCGAGGTACAGAACACCTTCGCTGCCGGCGGGATCGCCACCATCGGCTACGCCAGTCAGACGATTGAGCGACCAACGGAGTCCCGCTTCGGGCTTGGGATCCTCGAACAAGAGGGCGAGATCGACGACACAACTGCGATCAAAGCCATCGAGACGACCTCCCGGCGAGCGGTTCGCGGCAAGCTGACCGTCGAGATCGACCGCGAGTCGGTGCAACGCGGGTTGTTGATCGTCGGTGGGCCACCTGACTGGCTCAATCGCCGGGCGGTCTCGGATGCCCGCTCGTGGCTGGCCCAGGAAACCGGCAGCGTCGAGATTCGCGGCGGCGATATGCCCGATCCCGACGGCGACACGATCACGATGATCGCGCTGTTAACAGGTGTTGGATCGTGCCCGCGCGTGCAGGCATTCCGTGCGGCGGCCGATCGCGGGTAGGTGATTACTCGTCGTAGCTCGGGAACTGTGGCGTGCTGTTCGTCTGCTCCCATAGCCAGTCGCGGAGCGAGCCACCCTGATCGTATCGCGCCCAGACGTAGGCGGCCGAGGGGAAGACGACGATCGCGGTGACAAAGGAGTAGAAGACGCTGACCGCCATCAGCAACCCGAACTGTCCGAGGATCGGCGAGATGGCAAGCACGAGTGCGCCAGTTCCGATCGAGGTGGTCAGCATGCTGCCGACGAGCGCGCCACCGGTTCCTTGGAGGGTGATCTTGAGGCTTGTATCGGTGCTTGCGCCGGCGGTGTACTCGTCGATAAACCGGTGGGTCATATGCACCGAGTAGGCGACGCCAACGCCGACAGTGATCGAGAGAATCGTCGCTGTGACGGCGTTGAGTGAGAGGCCGAGTACCCGCATCGTTGCCAGCAACACTGCGACTGTCACAAGGATCGGCAAGACGTTGACGACACCGAGCAGGGGTTTCCGGTCGAGCAGCCAGTAGACGCCGACAAGGAAGACCCCGGTCAGCCCGATGGCGAGAAACAAACTCTGGAACGCCGACTGGAAGATGAGATCGGTGACCGCTTGGAAAACGACGATCGTTCCGGTAGCGGTGGCGGCATACCGGAAGTCTTCGGTGTATTCTCTGGAGTCGGCGGTGATCTCGCCTTGGGAGGCGTCGGATTCGACAGCGAACTCAACGCGGATCGCTCGCCGATCGTCGGTGAGATATTCGTCGGCGCGGTCGGCCGCCGGCGAGGCTTCGAGGGCGTCGTAGATCTGTTCGAGGTTGCGGTCGGGGACACCGTTGCCATCGCGGTCGTTGCGGGCGACGAGGGCGGCAAACTCCGGATCACGATCGGCGTAGTCGTCGATGACAGTGATGATACTCGTCGTCTTCGCGCGGTTGTCGGTTGTCAGATAGGTGTCCGGCGGCTCCTTGGTTGTTCGATACACCGACTCAAGGGCCGAATCACGGGTGAACGGCCCCTCGATATACATCGTGATCTGGTCGTCGTTGCCGGCGGCGAAGTTGTCCTCGATGAAGTTGATGCTGCCAGCGGCAGTGTACTCACTCGGCGCAAACGGATCAGGGAGGTTCTCGATGTACTCCGGCAGGTCTTCCGGCGGGAGGAAGTCCTCCTGTTCGAAGCTTCGGTCGACGCCGGCTCCGTAGGCGGCGGCCCCCCCAGAGATGACCAAGAAGAGGAGGAGCAACGTGATCGGTGCGCGCTTCGAGACGGTTGCCACGGCCGGCAACGCGCGTCCAAGGATCGATTCCTCGGTTGCCAGCGGCGACGAGCCAAAGCTCGGGATGTTGAACCGCTTGCGGTTGCGGTCGGCGATGATCTTCGCCGACGGCAGGAAGAAGCTGAAGATGAGGAACGTGAAGATGATGCCGACGCTGGCGACGATCGCAAAGTTGCGGGTCGGCTCAAAGTTGCTTGTCAGATTTGCGCCAAAGCCGAAGACGGTGGTGACGGTGACGATCAGAAAGGCAACCGCCAGCTGGCTGTTGGTGATCGTCATCGCCTCGCGGACATCGAACCCGCGGCCCTTCTCTTCGCGGTAGCGGTTGACGATGTGGATGCCGAAATCGATGCCGACCGCAAGCAGGAGGATCGGCACCGAGATCATATTCTGGTCGAAGGGGATCCCAGCATAGCCGATGAAGCCGAACGTCCACAGCAGCGTCATCACCAGCGCGATCAGCCCAAGGATCAGATCGAACGGATCGCGGTAGGCGACGATCAAAAACAGCAAGATCAGGCCGAGCACCGCGGGCATGACGATCCCGAGGGAGTCGCCGATGACGTTTGCGGTCTCGCTGTTGGTGATCCCCAGGCCGAAGACGCGGATGTCGCCGTCACTTCGGTCGGCGATCTCTTTGACGCCAAGCTGAACCTCTTGGAGGTTGTCGCCTTCGGGTGGGAATGAGTGGGTGAGAACCGTTATCGACGCGCCCGCACTCGCCGCCTGTCGGTTGAAATCCTCCGAGACGAGTGCCTGAAAGCCGGGGCTGTCGGCACTGGCGCGAACCGCGGTTTGGATCTCGCGTTCGCTGGCGCGGCTGATCGCCCGGCGTTGGGCCGCGTAGCTCTCGGCGTCGGGGTCGAGCTGTTGGGCGATGATCGTCGCCGGCCCGGTGGCGTCTGTCAGCCGAAGCTCCGCGCGCTCGTTGGTGCGTTCGATAATCGCCAGCGAGCGCAGCAGTGCCGGCTTGCTGAGGGCGTTTTGGCTGTCTTGGAGCAGTTGGGTCGACTCCTCGTCGTCGCCGAAGGTCGCGCCGAACTCCTCGTTGACAGCGTCAAGGGCTTCTTGGGCGTCGATATCCTCGGAGAAGGCATCCGACTGATCCTCGACCGTCTGGATCATTCCGATGCCGCCGACCAGGAAGGCGGTGACCGCCAGAAAGGCGACGACAACAGCCACTGGTCGCCCAAGGATGAGGCTGTTGAGCGCGTTGAGCGACGGTTCGAGGTCGAGGCCGCGGTCGGCCATCTACTCGTCTCGCAGCCCGCCGAGGTCGTTGAGCTCGCCGCCGCTGCGCCGCCAGAGGAACGCGCCGATCCCGGCGACAACGAGCAGCCCGAGCAGGAGCGGGACGATCGGTGAGCCGCCGCCGTCGTCGGCGGGTTCGGTGACGCTGACCGCCAGCCGGTAGCTGTCGGTGAGCTTGCTGTCGCCGTCGGCGTCGGTGTACCGGAAGTCCATCGAGGCGGGGTAGTTCTTCAGCGTCGCGCCGCTGGCCGCGCTCAGATCGACGGTGACCGTGGTGGTCTCACCGGGATCGAGCTCGGTGGTGAACGTCTCGTCGTTGGAGCTATCGAGTGGGTCGTCGGCGAACAGCTTGCCCTCGATGTCGGAGACCGGCTCACCGAGGTTGTTGGTGACCTCGATATCGAGGGCGCGGCTGCCGCCGGCCTCGATCGATGAATCGACGGGTTCGATCAGGAAGGCGTCGCGTTGGTTTGCTACGTCGACGCGGAACTCAGGGTCGTCGTCGGATTGGCGGATGCCGTTTTCGTCGCGGAACGTGACAGGGAGATCAAAGCGTTTGGGGACAGCCTCGGCGTCGCTGGTAACCTCAACGGGGATCGAGAACTGGGTTGACTCGCCAGCAGCGATGTCGCCGACAGCAACGTTACTTTCGAGGGCGACGACGGTTTCGCTTTCGGGGGCGAAGCTGACCTCGGCGTTGGCCGCGTCATCGCGGCCGACGTTTTCGAGTTGGCCGGTGATCTCGCCCTCTTCGCCGACCCGGAGGTTGCTGTCGAGTTCAGTGACCTCAAAGCGGGCGTCGTCGGTGATCGTGACGCGGATCGTTCGCTCAACGGAACGGGAGTTTTCTGAGGTCTGTGCGCGCAACGAGGGTGCGTCCCGTGCTTTGCTTGTGTAGCTGTAGTCGAGATTGACAGTGAGTGTATATGTGCCGGGGGATGCCGAGTCGGGAACCGTTAGATCGAACTCCGGGGTGCCGGTCTGTGATTCGGGCAGTTCGCCGATGCTTTGTTCGCCCGTTTCGACACCGATTGGTGTGCCGCCGGCATTGAGGCTGACAGCTACATCCCGAGCGGTGGTGACGTACTGGCGATCACTTGCACTGCCGCGCTGGAAATCACCCTCGTTACCGATCTGAACGGTGAGCGTTTCTTCGCTCCCGGGCGTGAGATCGTTGTTTGGAGCATAGGCGTTGAGTTCTGGGGAGCCGAGGGCATCGATCTCGCCGCTTTGGGCAGTGACACCAACAGAACTGCTTAGTACGATCAGGAATGCACAAATAAAAAGGAATATTCGACTTAGTCTCATTGTATACTTTGAATTTAAATTTTCAGTTTGTGATCCGTTTCTGACATCAGGTGTTTTTTCACAATCGAATAAAAAGTGTTGGTTCTTATTCGCTTGTTTGTTAGTCTGTTAGGTATTGTCGTTAAATTGGTGAGATGGCAAGCAACAGTTGCGATCTTAGACATAGTAATAGATCACCACCTGTTTACAAATGAGTTGTGAAACAACTAGTCTGTTGTTCGCGGTTTAAAATCGTCATCCTCGGCAACGATTGTCTATTTCGATACGCTAAAATCCTAGAAGGCGATTCATTAAAATATGGATATGGATAACTCTTGGAGATTGCTTCTTATTGTAGTTCTTTTTTCTGTTATTTTTATCCCCAGTGTGGTCGCGGCAAATGACTCTCCTGAAAAAGAGGCTACAACTACCTTTGAAATAAGTGACAGTGTCGCGGCAGCCACAGGCGAACAGACTGTTGTCGTGCGACTTACCGATCACTCATCGGCTGCTATCCGTACTACCGATACGACTAATCGATCTGAAATTATGAAAACTCACGCTGCCGCTACACAAAAACCGTTTCTTAAGTTTGCTGAAGGGAATCCGCATGTTGAAATTGATGATCGATTGTGGCTAACCAACGCAATCACCATTACCCTCGATACGGATGCGGTACCGCCCGAACAACTGGGAAAAATAGACAATGTCGAACAAATTCACGAAAATTATCAGATTGCTACAACTACCGCTACTACTGCAAACGCCTCTTTACGATCTTCTGCTATAGCTACTGAAAACCAAATGACTGTCTCTGCTGTTAATGATACCTCATCCATGAGTGGAATGACTGCTACTCGTGCGATTAAAAAGATCAATGTTCCAGATGTTTGGGATACATATGATACTCGTGGTGATGGAATCAACGTTGCTGTCGTCGACACTGGTGTTAATCCTAGTCATCCTGATATTAACATCGATGACAACAATTGGGTCTGTTACATTGATTGTTCTACCAACCCTGATGGGCCACATGACGTTGACGGTCACGGCACTCATGTCAGTGGAACGATTGTCGGCGGTAGCAGTAACGATGCGGGATTACATATTGGTGTTGCCCCAGAGGCAACGCTCATGCACGCGAAAGGGATCAACGACGACGGCCAAGGAACATTTACTACACTAACTAAAAGCATGCAGTGGGCGATTGATAATGATGCTGATGTGCTCAGCATGAGCCTTGGCACGCCTGGAATCAATGATGAGCTTATTGATCCCGTTCGGAATGCTCAAGATAGCGGTGTTGTTGTAATCGGTGCTGTTGGGAATAATGAAGCCGGAACAAGTACTGGCCCGGCAAATGTCTATGACACAACGGCAGTTGGATCCGTTGATGTTGAACCTTCCTTCCCAGAGGGTGTTGATTTTAGTGGAATCGAAGACAATACAATTTCTGACTTTTCGGGTGGAGAGGTAATTGAATCTGATGAGTGGTCGGATCCCCCAAATGAATGGCCGGCCTCTTACACTGTTCCTGATATAACTGCGCCAGGAGCTGTTATTTGGAGTGCAGACACCAAACTGGATACTCAAACCTGCGGTAATATACCGACCCAGGAACTCACCTGTCAACAAGGAAGTAGCATGGCAACCCCGCACGTTGCTGGAACCGTCGCATTGATGTTGTCTGCAGCTGAATCACAACTTTCGCCAACGGAGATACGATTTGCACTTCGATCCACAGCTGTTGATCTCGGTGCTGCTGATACCCGACAAGGTTCCGGTCGGATCAATGCGACAGCTGCTGTCGCTGCTGTGGTCGACAACACGAATACAGCTCCAACAGCTGTTTTCAATTACAGCCCCTCGTCGCCGGTGGTTGGGGAAGAAGTCACACTTAATGCGAGTGGTTCAGTTGATTCTGACGGAGAAATCGCCTCCTACGAGTGGGATATTGATTCAGATGGTACTACTGACACAACAGGCAAAATAACAACATATAGTTACTATGCTGCTGGAGAGTACGATATTAAACTGATTGTAACTGATAATGATGGAAAGAGTGTAAATACTACCAAGACAATTACTGTTAGTGACAATACGAATACAGCTCCAACAGCCGTCTTCAATTACAGTCCTTCGTCGCCGGTGGTTGGGGAAGAAGTCACATTTAACGCGAGTGGTTCAGTTGACCCTGATGGACAGATCACCTCCTACGAGTGGATGTTTGATGAAACTGGGTCGGTGAAGAGTGGTAAACAAATAGCTCATACGTACAACACCGCTGGCGAGTACACTGTAAAATTACTAGTAACAGACGATGGTGGAGCAACTACAAATACCACGCAAACAATCATTGTTACAAAACCAAGTGACATTCCTGATGAACTCGACTCGACAACTGTCAATGCTATTGTTGCTGAGGCTGGTGTAGCTGATTATTCTGAACTTACAACGCTCAATGTTCTTGACGCGTATGCGTCGTACCTGGCAGACGGCACCGTTGGCGGCCAATCATTGTCAAGCTCTCTTCCGATACTTGACACCTACGCTTACGCACTTGAGAACCCCAGCGAATTCAATTAATAACAGGGAGGAATCCTCCGAACACGTCGAGGGCGTGCCACGCCTGCGGTGAGCATGGCTATCGGCCACAACGGACGGCGTTCAGCTGCTCGAATTACGAATGTTGGGTTGGTGAGTATCAAGACACCGTGAACGGGGCGTAAACGTTGCAAACCGCTACGGTAGTGGAGAGAATAACCGCAAAAGCGACCGGGTTTCCAGTCAGAAGGCTGGTGCCGATGACTCAACCACGGATGGGGCTTCTTTGACCCAACAGGCCGCAACGATGGGTCTGAAATCCCGTGATTCCTCTACACATGAGGAGTAGGTCAATCACTGATATACGTCAAACCCTCCGTCACAATCCCTGGGCTTTCGGTTCCGACAGAGCGTCGAGACGCTTGTCCTTCGTGGGAAGGGCGGAATTCTCGGCTCTGTAGTTTCGGCATACGGCGGTTGATTTCACGGATATCGGACGCTCCGACGAAGGTTGTAGACGGCAGCTTTCAGTAGCATTTCTCGGAACTCTAACCACCAGCTTCGCGCACGCACGGCGGAGCCGAGCGTGCGCTTGATTGACGAGAAGACGGTTTCTGACATGGAACGCTGGTGATACCGATCACCGTTCATGCGGGCGTTATAGGCGTGATCAAGTGGATTCATGATCCGGTGTTTAATCAGCGGTCTGGTGCCGTTTTCGCGGAGTTCATCGCGGAAGGATTTCGCGTCGTACCCACGGTCTGCAGCGAGACTTCGCAGGTCGCCGGCGTTCGCCGGGCGACCTGCGGGCCGATCTTCGCATCGTGTTTCTTCGAGGTAGTTGAGTGGATGTCGGTGATGTACAGCGTTTCGACATCGACGAGTGCAGTAACTTTCAGTGCGCGAACGCGGTAGTTGGTGCGATTGGCGTAGTGCCGGCTGGGCTGATCGCGGTCGAAGCCAGTCGAATCGATAGCTGCGTGACCAGTGCGTTTCTCGGCTGTAATGATTAAGATAACTTTTGAAAGTCAAGGAATTTCTCACACCACCCCCTTGCGAAGCTGATTCGGTGCGTTATTT
>NZ_JABEBY010000038.1:0-1124 GCF_046719765.1 Halonotius sp. F2-221B | reverse complement strand
ATAGTGTTTAGTTCGAATCTTTACCGGTAAGATACGGCCAGATGTTTGGTTCGGTGATCGCGCTCAATCCTCGTGGAATGTATTCTTTCAGCGTCGAGAGATCTGGCATAAGGCGGTACTTGAACCACTCTTGCAATTGATTCCAGCACCCTTCGACAGGGTTTAATTCGGGAAGTTTCGACGGGAAGTACCACACTTCGAGATCATCCCCGCGCACGCACGAGACCGAACTGTCTCCGACAGTTTCGGTCTCGCGCTCACCACTCACATGCTCCCAAAGATCTCTCGCGTAGAAGTAGCCTGCTCGATCCAGAAACACCACTAATTCCTCACCGAACCTCTCTTTCAACGCCTCTAACAGCCGAATCCCATGGTTCCGTGTGAGATTCTCTTCTGTCCAGCAGAAAAAGCTGTCACCATCGTCGGTGACCGCGCCCAGCACTGTCACCGACTCCCAGGACGTTGCAGTCTCTATCGTCGGATCTGACCCGATTGGGTACCAGCCACGCCGCTGGACGGTTCCGACGTGCTTGGTGAATTGATCGACGACAACGACGGTTTTTTCGCTCAGTTCGGGCCGTTTTTTTCGACTGTCTCTTGGAACTCGGCCTTCTCTTCGGGGTCAGCCTCGTGGTGTTGAGGCCGTGCTGTCCGCAGGGATAGCCCGGCCTCTCTCAACAAGTCGTACGCGTAGTTCTGGTGGTATTCGACGCCGTACTCCTCTTTGACGTGATGAAGCAAGAGCTTCGCTGACCACGCTTGCTGGTCGTAGCCGAGTTCAGTTGGTGGCTGTTGCAGCTGTTCGAATAGCTGTTCACGCTGTTCTCCCTCGATTTTTGCTGGGCCTCCTGGGCGAGGAGCGTCGTAGGGGGCCTGCTCGATCGGTTCTTCCTCGAACCGATCGAGCCAGTTGCGGATCGTTTTTTCAACGACGCCATGCCGTTTAGCCAGCGTATCGAGTTGATCGCCCTGCTTGCGCCCGATCGCCGCGAGAACGCGTTCTCGCGGCTTTCCCTCGTCAATCTCCTCTTTGAGTTCGTAGAGTTCCTCAAGCGCAACCTCTTCAAGCCGACCCATTACCAAATCTACTACGTCTATCGGTAAATATCTTGATTAAACACTAT
>NZ_JABEBY010000037.1:0-1193 GCF_046719765.1 Halonotius sp. F2-221B | reverse complement strand
GCACTACAACCGGAGGAGCCTGCGGTTTAATTGGACTCAACGCCGGACATCTCACCAGCCCCGACATCAGTAATGACAGTCATGTTGACGACATCCGCCCGAGCTGATGAGAGGAGGTGCATGGCCGCCGTCAGCTCGTACCGTGAGGCATCCTGTTAAGTCAGGCAACGAGCGAGATCCACGTCCCTAATTGCCAGCACCACCGCCAGGTGGGTGGGTACATTAGGGAGACTGCCAGTGCTAAACTGGAGGAAGGAATGGGCAACGGTAGGTCAGTATGCCCCGAATGGGCTGGGCAACACGCGGGCTACAATGGTCAGGACAACGGGTTCCAACACTGAGAAGTGACGGTAATCTCGCAAACCTGGTCGTAGTTCGGATTGCGGGCTGAAACTCGCCCGCATGAAGCTGGATTCGGTAGTAATCGCGTGTCAGCAGCGCGCGGTGAATACGTCCCTGCTCCTTGCACACACCGCCCGTCAAAGCACCCGAGTGAGGTCCGGATGAGGCCCTGTTACCAGGGTCAAATCTGGGCTTTGCAAGGGGGCTTAAGTCGTAACAAGGTAGCCGTAGGGGAATCTGCGGCTGGATCACCTCCTAACGTCCGAGATCCACCCCTCTGGGGTGGACTCACCCTTCATACTCATTGCGTCTGTCAGCTCACCCCGGTCATCCCCGACCAGTGAGCACTCCTTCGGCCCACGCGTGCGATCGGGCACCTTCGAACTACCAAGGCTAACAGGATTCTCGGTCGGCGCATCCGACCGAGGCGGGCTCATAGCTCAGCGGCAGAGTGCCTCCTTTGCAAGGAGGATGCCGTGGGTTCAAATCCCACTGAGTCCATGTCAGCACGCACTCGAACCGTGTCCCTTATACGGGTTACACGGTTGGGGTGTGATACGACAAGATCGATGCACCATCCCGTGAAAGCGGGTTGGGAAGGATCGAGCGTCCCAGATCTACCACCCTGGGTCGTAATGAGATCGTGTGTACGTGCAATCCAGGCGTCCACTGGACCCATTACAGTTTGCGTGTTCTGCACGCATACCGGGTACAGTGAACATACATTGAGGCGAGTTATACTCGTCTCACCAGAGACAAGCTTTGCTTGTCTCGCCAGCGATAACATTCGTCCGAATGTTATCTCTTCAACTGGCTACTGTGCCAGCTGGTGAACGGCTCGGCTCGAGTGC
>NZ_JABEBY010000036.1:0-1207 GCF_046719765.1 Halonotius sp. F2-221B | reverse complement strand
TGTAGCTTCAGACTTAGACTGTCTAGTTTAACCTCTCTGGGAGCATATCTACAGGAATGAGCCGGAAACAGCACGTTGTTGATCTCTCTGATGAGGAGCGAAGGACGCTTGAGTGGTTCATTTCGACCGGTGAGCACAAAGCTGAGGACATTACGCGGGCACGGATTCTCCTGAAAGCAGACGAAGGGCTCACAGATTCGAAGATCTGTGAGCATCTCGATTGCTCAATCGCTACTCCATATCGGGCACGGAAGAACTACTGTGAGCGAGGGCTCGCGGCGATTCATCGCCGCAAGCCCGACCGCGAGTATGAAATCAAACTCGATGGCGATGCTGAAGCGCGACTGATCAAACTCGCCTGCAGCGAGCCACCAGAAGGACACTCCCACTGGACGCTCCATCTCCTCGCTGATGAACTCGTGATGCTCGACGAGATCGACTTCGAGTCGATCTCTCACGAAACCGTCCGACAGCGTCTAAAAAAACGCCCTGAAACCGCATCTCTCCAGCTACTGGGAAATACCGCCTGATCAAGACGCTGACTTCGTTTACTACATGGAGGACGTGCTTGCTCTTTACCACGAGCCATATGACGAAACCCGCCCAGTCATTTGTTTTGACGAGTCAAGCAAGGCACTTCGTGGCCATGAACGCGATCCGCTCCCGGCCGAACCGGGAGCGGTCGCTCGGGTCGATTATCGCTACGAACGTAACGGGAAACAGCGGCTACACATCACTACTGAACCGTTGACCGGCTGGGTGGCTGTCGAAGTGACAGACCGACGGCGAACGACCGAATGGATCGACCGGATGGTTGAGCTGGCAGATGTTCACTACCCGGATGCTGATCGCATCCGGGTTGTGATGGATCAGCTCAATACGCACAAACCGGCTGCCTTCTACGATTTCTTCCCACCGGAGCAAGCGAAAGCGTATCTTGATCGATTCGAGTTCCACTACACGCCGAAGCGAGGAAGTTGGCTGAACATGGCCGAAATCAAGATTGGTGTGCTCAAACGGCAGTGTCTTGACCGGCGTATCTATGACGCAGCGACACTCCGAGCGGAGGTCGCTGCGTGGGAAGAGCGACACAATGCGGTTGATCGACCTATCGACTGGCAATTTACCACCGGTGACGCTCGTATCAAGCTACAGCAGCTGTATCCAGTTGAGCCGAGGAACTAGTCAGACCACATCTGAACCTACA
>NZ_JABEBY010000035.1:0-3218 GCF_046719765.1 Halonotius sp. F2-221B | reverse complement strand
GTATGAATGGGTGGCGGCGAACCACGGCTCCCAGAGGGTCTCCCACTCCAGTACTGCGCGGAACGCTGACGAGCTTAACTGCCGTGTTCGGGATGGGTACGGGTGGAACCTCGTCGCTGTGGCCGCCGAAACCGACCACCGGAATCGAACCAGTGTCAATCCAAATCGGTGCCTACCACCTCACGATACCATCGTTGTAATCGTGTGTTCCGTGCAATCCAGTTCGCGCCTGGACCCACTACAGTGGGTCACAGTGCATAATTTATGAGTGTTGGCTCGGGCTGTTAGTGCTCGTGGACTCAACACCTCGTTGCCTTGGTGCGTACATCCCGAGTCTATCGAACTCGTCTTCTACGAGTGCCCTCAGTGGAACATCTTTTTCATGTGGGTTTCGAGCTTAGATGCGTTCAGCTCTTACCCCGCGGCACGTGGCTACTCGGCAACTGCCTTCTCAGACAACCGATACACCAGTGGTGCCCAATCGTAGTTCCTCTCGTACTATACGATCGTTCATGGCATGTCCCTAAACACCCCCAATAGATAGCAGCCGACCTGTCTCACGACGGTCTAAACCCAGCTCACGACCTCCTTTAATAGGCGAACAACCTCACCCTTGCCCGCGTCTGCACGGGCAGGATGGAGGGAACCGACATCGAGGTAGCAAGCCACTCGGTCGATATGTGCTCTTGCGAGTGACGACTCTGTTATCCCTAAGGTAGCTTTTCTGTCATCCACAGGCCGCATCAATCGGCCTTGTGGGTTCGCTAGACCACGCTTTCGCGTCAGCGACACTCGTTGGGAATGTCACTGTCAGACTTCCTTCTGCTCTTGCGCTCTGCCTCGGGTTCCCGACCCGAGTGAGGAAATCTTGGGGCGCGCTCGATATCTTTTCGAGCGCGTACCGCCCCAGTCAAACTGCCCGGCTACCGGTGTCCTCCGCCAGGAGTGAGAGTCGCAGTCACTACCGGGTAGTATTTCAATGCTGCCTCGGTGGCCCGCTAGCGCGGGTACCTGTGTAACGGCTCCTACCTATGCTGCACAGTAGCGACCACGTCTCAGCGACAGCCTGCAGTGAAGCTCTATAGGGTCTTCGCTTCCCCTTGGGGGTCTCCAGACTCCGCACTGGAACGTACAGTTCACCGGGGCCAGCGTTGGGACAGTGACGCTCTCGTTGATCCATTCATGCAAGTCGCTACTGAAGCGACAAGGTACTACGCTACCTTAAGAGGGTCATAGTTACCCCCGCCGTTGACGGGTCCTTCGTCCTCTTGTACGAGGTGTTCAGATACCCGCACTGGGCAGGATTCAGTGACCGTACGAGTGCTTGCGCATTTGCGGTCACCTGTGTTGTTACTAGACAGTCGGAGCGTCCGAGTTATTGCAACCTGCCTCGTCGGAGGCAGGCATCCCTTCTTGCGAACGTACGGGACTAACTTGCCGAATTCCCTAACGCCGGTTGGGGCCCGACAGACCTTGGCTTTCGCTGCCTGAGCACCTGTGTCGGATCTTGGTACGGACAACACACTCGCCGTTTCACGGGCTCTAGGTACCACCGTGTTTCCCTGTCTCGGCAGTTACCCGCTTCGTGCCATGACGGCTTCCACGGGCGTGACCGATTCGACCGGGCGAAAACCCGGTGCGGTGTTTCCCAAAGCGTTGGCTTTGAGTGGTGTTGGTACTGGAATATTAACCAGTTTCCCTGTTGTCCGCGTCGAGTTGCGAGCGGACTTAGGACCGACTAACCCTTGGCTGAATGACAGTGCCAAGGAACCCTTGCTCGTAAGGTCGTCGAGGTTCTCACCCGACTATCGCTGCTACTGTGACCAGAATTGTCGTTACTGTACGATCCATACGAGTTCTCACCCGTATTTCCACTCGAACAGTACGCCAACCTACGTAGTCACCATGATTGGTGTTGTACGGTCTCGGAAACGGATTTGAGCCCCGATCATTTTGGGCGCCTCGAACCTCGGCCGGTAAGCTGTTACGCTTTTCTTAGAGGGTTGCTGCTTCTAAGCTCACCTCCCGGCTGTTTAGGGCTCGAGACCACCTTCGGTTGCACTTAATCCGTATTTTGGGTCCTTAACCGTACGCTGGGTTGTCTCCCTTACGGACCACAGGCTTACCCCGCAGTCCGGACTCCCACCGTCTACAACGTCCGTAAGTTTGGAGTTCGACAACCCGGCCGACCTCTCTCGAGGGCGGGACGAGTAATCGGTCGCTCTACCTCACGGACTATCTCGGGTGAGGTCATGCTTCGACATGTTTCGGTTGGAACCAGCTGTTGCCGAGTTCGATGGGCCTTTCACCCCTACACATAGGTCACGCGAGGGTATTGTAAGACACCAACGCTAACGGGCCTCCACGTGCCTTTCGGCACGCTTCACCCTGCCCATGTGTAGATCACTCGGTTTCGGGTCGTATCCCCACGACTCCCCGCGCTTGAACACGGCGGCCCTGGTCTTCGAATGAAGACTGCGGCCATGTCGCTTTCGCTCTGCCTGCCCTGATCATCAGGTTAGGCTTGCCATGGAGATACACTCTCTGGGTCGTTTTTCAAAACGTACGACGCAACATCGGCTTCACTCTCGTCTTACTGGAGGCTTGCACCTCGGTCATTCTGGGAGTGACCTTGTATGCCACGTCGTTCGATCGCCAGCTGATTTCGGGCCCTATTGCACGATCCTTCTCGGAGTGCTTTTCAGCGTTCGCTCACGCTACTTGTTCGCTATCGGTCTCGAGGAGTATTTAGTCTTCTCAGGGGATGCCTGAGATGTTCACACGGGAATTCCGACCCATGCTACTCTGGAGCTGACGCACAACGTACTTGATTCCAATACGGGGTTGTCACCCTGTATCACGCTCCGTTCCAGAAGACTTCTTGGAACTGTTCGGTTGCTGAGAGTCAGTCCTGACACCACATTGCCCGTGAGGGCTTCGGTTTGGACTGTGTCGTGTTCACTCGCGGTTACTAACGATATCGCGGTTGCGTTCTTTTCCTGTCGGTACTAAGATGTTTCAATTCCCGACGTTCCCTATTGCGCAAGGCAATTGTGAGAGGGATTCCCATTCGGAGATCCTACGTTCTTCGCCTCCATGCGGCTCCCGTAGGCTTATCGCAGCTTGGCACGTCCTTCATCGGCACTCGAGCCGAGCCGTTCACCAGCTGGCACAGTAGCCAGTTGAAGAGATAACATTCGGACGAATGTTATCGCTGG
>NZ_JABEBY010000034.1:0-4327 GCF_046719765.1 Halonotius sp. F2-221B | reverse complement strand
CGCTCTCTCTGCTGACCATCTTGAGACCAGTTACGAGCTCCGTTCACAAAAGAAGTACTCATCGCTACAGATGAGCGAGGATTTTTTCGATTCTCAAAATCTGTTTGCGTACTCTACCGTTCTGAGAGTGTAAATACTGAGACAACAGACACGCAAATCGCAAGATTGGACTCCACCAATGATAAGCGTGTCATAGAAAAGATCTCATGGCTGGTTCATTGAAATGAGATTGGGACGGTTATACTCCAAACGATGGCTTGGAGATCAAATATACTGGCTCAATGTCGCCAGAATACGAGTGTGTAGCGTATTCCATGGCACGCTGATGATTTCTACCCAAGAGCGGTTCCGGGACACTCAGGCTCAGTCGATCACATCGGGTCAGAAGTCGGGGCTGCTTGGAAGAGGTGTGCAACAACCCCAAGCAGACAGTGAATTAGAAGAACAGCACCTGTTAATTTTGTCGTTAACCGGCTCGAGGATACACTTCCGCTTGACCTCGGTGAGGAGGTAGATTAACGACAGCAGGGCTTTACAAGGTTCTCGTCGGCGCATGCGCTGACGGAATCTCAATCACACATATCTGCGAGACCACTGACGACTCACCGCACGATAACACTGTTCGTGAGTATCTCACCGATCAGTTTGACCTCGAAACACTCGAACTCGCGGGAAACACGCTCCTTCAGCGGGAGCTCATCGAGATTCTTCCGAATCGACCGGTGGAGGTCGGCGACGACCTCCACCTCGATCCCTACTACGGGAACGAAGACGAGACAGCCCATCTCTACTCCTCTGAGGCCAAACGAAGAACAACTCTGAATCGTCCAGTGGACGAATTGAATCGGTATCTATCCGGTTGATATCCTTGTCAGCTCCAAGCTCTGGTTAGTGCAATGTGATCGACTGAGGCTAGTATCGACTCGTTTGTGTAGCATTGACCCGACCTTGTTGGTAGTAATTTACATGACCAAGATTATTCTTAAGCTCGTAGCGGAGTCGAATAAGATCATCGTTAACAAATATATCTATTTGATTGTTAGGGAACTTTGGGAGTACTTCGGAAAGTAAATTCATATTGTATGAGTATTCTTTGTTTTCATCCTTTGAATGGATAGTCACTTGATCAGTAATCTCAAGAGAAGCCTTCTCAAGATCTTTCTTTGAAACAAATTCTACCAGATTATTTCTAATTTTTAATCTGAGTGGCCCACTCGGGGCAATGTAAACACACTTTTGTAACTTATTTTTTAATATCGAACCGCTCATTTTAATTTCATCCATTGGAAGATATCGTTTATTAATATACATATTTTTTGCTCCCCAACTTTTTTCAATATTGTAACTAAAATCATCAGATGATACTATTATATCATCCTGTTCCGGTTCAGTTGCAATTGCCATTTCATCTCCATCGGTAACGGTACCTATGCCTGTAGTTGTGGGTACCTCAGTCCGAAAGTCAGGATAGCCATTATTCAGCACAGATACGCTATTTTTATTCAGTCTTATATCGGTGAGTCTAGTCTGGTAGTCGGGCTGCTTATATCCAAATATTCGTATACCATCACTTATCACCCACTTCATTTTTGGCTCTTTATCATCGGATCGAGTGTTCTCTGGATATAATGTGAGAGGCCGAATCATTCGACGAAACGAAGTGGGGGTTAAATAAACTTTCATTTATATAAATATTTTATATTACTCTCCACAACAACGACACTGAAATGTCGAATTGACTATACCCCATAGAGTCTCATAATATGTCGGTTGGAGTGGAAGTCCATACGTTGGAGAGACTGATTGGCCAATAATTTTATGGATATTATAAAATATAGAAGCTATATTTAGAAAAAACAGATAGTCAAATGCATATTCACCCGGTATTTCCGGCAAGAATTCATTTTTAAGCTGTCGGATGTGCGACTCAGCAGACCATCTTTTTGGATATATTTTATTAAGCTGTGATATATTTGTTTCATTAAGCGGTTGCCCACTCATCAGGATTAGTTCGTCATCCTGCTCCTCACTCTGAAAGACCCATGAAAAATCTGAATTGGAGATATCCGTCCAGAAAGCATTGAAACCAAGATTACCAAAAGAAAGTGTTGCTTTCCCATTTTCTTTTAGTTTTCTATATTCTTTTTTGTCAATTAAGTTGTGGTGTTTTCTCAGCCGAATAATCCATGTGTCTACTGCTTTAGTTCGGGCTAGTTCGATAGCTTCGGGATGATCAAACTCCCGATCTGCAAGTATCCATCCAATATTGGTAAATTCTTCCAGTACGAGCATCATTCGACGATAAATGTTTGTCAATTCTGATTTATCTGTTACAAGATTAACTCCCATAGAGAATCGTGACATCGGTGAAAAAGATACCCCTGTTGCAAATTTAAATACACCATCACCCTCAGCCGGAACATCCCCCATCGCTCCTGGTACTTCCTCATAATCCATATATTCCTCAAGCGATATCACCGTCGGATCAATAGCTATATCAAGAGAATCTGAAAAAAATCCCAACTCATCAGCAGCAAATTTGAATAGATTCCTATGTAATTCCGTTGCAATATGTTCGAGTTCTTGTTTTGATCTCAGAAAATTGTCTTTAGTGATGTTCTTATTTATTATATTATGTATTTGTCCAAGGGTTATTATATTGTCACGGTATTCCAATCGAGCAAGCCTTTGTTTTTTTCGGGTATTTTTTTCAATTGTTATATTTGCTATGGCAGCTATGATCTCTCGGACACTGTATTTGAATCCAGACCTGCCGAATGATATGCCTGTGGTTAAGTGTTCAAGCAGCAAATCGCACCAATTAATGAGAGCTCGGGATCTCAGCTGATCAGATAACTTCATCCCCATGGGTATCGCTTGACCTATATTATACCCAGCAGTAGGAGGTTGTTCTAAGCGAACCCCGTTCCGGTATAGCATGTGGCGTAACCGACGGATAGCATTTCGGACTGATCGTCTATCCATCCCATATTGATCCCTGACAGCGGAGTATGTACTTGCACTAACATCAATACTGTTTGCCATAGATCCGAACAACTGGTTTAAATACTGCTTGTCTCTTAAATAATTAAGTATTTTTTCGTCGGATTTGAGTCCTCTTACTTGTTTAAGTATTAATGTCTTTACACGGGCAGCGTCTTTCTTATCATCGGGCAGTTGGACTCCTTCTTGATCCAGCCAATATGGGATCAACTGACAAATGGATTTGTCTATGGACTCATCATCCATATCAGCTGCATTATGACCCGCGAATTGTGATTCAATCAACGGTAAATAATCGAACTCAGAGACATCTGTAACAGGATATTCAATTTCAATACAATCGCCAGCTACTCGTTCAATTTGTGCTGTATCTTTTAGGCTATCGATATTATAAACTAGATTGATTGATTGTTTCTGGTCTATATTTAACGGAACATCAACATTTGGCTCGATCTTCTTAGCTCGCACACCAGTAGTGCGGATATCATCTTCTCCTGATATGATGTCATTCGGTATTGACATTAATTGGTTGAGCGTATATTGTATTATAGCCTCTAGCAAATATATTTTACGGTGGTAGATTTGTTAGACTCTATCTCATACAGTGATATAGTCTGAATTTTAATGTACTGAGTAATCTATGTATAGATATGCGAAAATCAGGTGACTGGATGTCGATCTGGGATGATAGAATACTGGAATATATTGTAGAAAATGACTCTGGATCACCCACAAGAATAGCTAATAGTGATTATATCCACATATCTAAACAACATGTTTCAAACCGGTTGCGCGAGATTGCAGATAACGAATTATTAGATTCGCTCGGTAATGGTGTGTATCAGATAAATAAAAAAGGAGAACAATACTTGCTTGGCAACTATAATGCACAGAAAAATGAGTTCATTCATCCAGAGCTATCTGAAATCAGTGTTCGTACGTCACCGCATGATAGTCAAAATCAGGTCAGAGTAGTAGAGATCAACCTAAGACCGGAGAGTGAAAAGACAGCAGTGGAACAACTCTACAAATATCAAGAGAATATTAAGAGCCTACTGAGCCCAGTGTTGCTACAAGTCACTGGCACAAAAGCTGACGAGGAACTGTCAGAAGAAAACGTGAAAAATATTTTATTTGTGTAACTGATGTGATTTCTGTGTATATATCGGATTAAGAACCGAGTCACTCGCATTGATTCTCTATCGATTCATTCACAACTTTGGTAGTACTCAGGGTGTAGCCCGTACTGTCGCTAGTTGTCCGTTCTCCTGATAACGGTAGCAGCAAGATCGCAGTCTGACATGGTGAGGATGCCGATACGAGA
>NZ_JABEBY010000033.1:0-10066 GCF_046719765.1 Halonotius sp. F2-221B | reverse complement strand
AGCGCAACCTCTTCAAGCCGACCCATTACCAAATCTACTACGTCTATCGGTAAATATCTTGATTAAACACTATCAGTTGTTCAAAATGTGGCAGTCATCAAGTATCCCCCGACTGAGAGTGTTCACAGGTTACCACGATGAAATTTTTCAACCACCTGTTCGCGGTGGGTAGCTTAATTAGGACTTGTCGTTACCTTAGTAATCTCAAATCGAGCACCACCCTCAGTCCCCTCAGTCACGATAATTTCCCAACCATGAGCTTCCGCAATCCGCCTGACAATTGACAGTCCGAACCCAGTCCCATTGGCTGCTGTTGAGTAACCGAAATCAAATACCTCGTCACGCTCGTCCGATGGGATCCCTGAACCGTCGTCTTCAACAAAAAATCCGTTATCAAGTGCGCCAATGGTGACACTAACCTCCGAGTCGCTGTGTTCGACAGCATTGCGGATGAGATTCTCAATCAGTTGTTTAAATTGACTCCGGTCGGCCTGAATCGTTTGCTCAATATTAGCCACCAATGTTGCCTGCTGTGTGTCAACATTACTCCAGCACTTCTCGACAAACAAGTTGAGATCAACGGGTTCCAACTCACTGATGTCGTCACCGTCGCGGGCAAGTGATAGTAGATCATCAATGAGTGATCGCATCCGAGTATGAGACCGCTCGATCGGAGCGAAATGCTGGCTTTCTAATTCTTCTTGGGCAAGTTCCAACCGTCCCTCTGCAACATTAAGTGGGTTCCGTAGGTCATGTGACAATACACTTGCAAACTTGTCGAGCCGCTCGTTTTTATTTTCTAGCTGTTGTCGCTGGGAGACACGGTCAAGGGCTCTTGTAAGACTACTCGATAGTATTTGTGCAAGCGTCTTGTCGACCTGGTCAAAGGCTTCTGGTTCCGTCTCACTCAAAATAAACACGCCGTGGTCACCAAGTGGATAGATAAGCTCGCTCTGAAACGGTGTTTCGCCGGTAAAGCAGTCCTGTTGTTCGGTAATCTTCCCGTAGCTTTCGGAGTCGCCTGTTCGATAGACCCGCCCTGCTAAGCTATTCTCAATGGGGAGCGCAGGCGGTTCGGTACCAAGTTGCTTCTCTACTGCTACTGTCCACGCAACCGGTAAGAGCGCAGCCTCGCTCTCATCGTAGAGGTGAATCCCGTTGATTGGCCGATCAAATACACCTCTGGCCGTTTTTGCTCCAATTGTTGCAACCTCCTTTGGGGTCGTTGCGGACTGTAACTCTTGAGTAGATGCAAGGAGCTCTTTGAGTGTCTCTTCGTACTCTTTCTGTGTCGTAATATCGCGGTAGAGCCACATATTAGCATCACCTGCTGGAAGACTGTATGGTAGGTAATCGCGTTTGAGCACGCGGCCATCAGCAAGACGGATTTCCTCGTTGTGAACCAGTTCGCGGTTGGCAAGCCGCTCGTCGATATCTGCGGTGAATTTTGCTGGCTCAGCACATTGGTCTTTAATTTGTTCGGCGGCCGCATCACAGTCGCGTCCGATGAGGTCGTCACCTGTCAACGGGATATCGAATGTATTTCCTAACTGATCGTTTGCCATGATAACCTCTCGGTCACTATCTTCGACAAGTACCCCCATCGGGAGGTTTTCTAGGATCGTCCGGAGAATAGAGTTTGTTCGATCTATCTCCTGTTTACGCCGCTTTCGATCGGTTATATCTAGATACCACGCATACGTGCCATCGATCGTCTCTCCATCTGTTCCGTACGGAATGACGTGTAACAAGAACTCACGTGTCCCTTTGGCGGTCATTCGTTCGACTTCGGTAGTTATTGATTCGCCAGCCTCCACCCGCTCACGAAACTGCTCGTGAGCTGTTTTCCCGTCCTCGGGAACAATTGCCTCTGCGACATCTGACCCAATTACCTCCTCAGCAGTGTAGCCGAATGCTTTCTCAAATGCGTCGTTAACATTAATAATTCGATGTGAAGATCCGTCCTCTTCACCAGCAATTACTGGGTTTGGTGCGTTTTCAAACAGTGCCCGCTGCCGTGTCTGTTCTTGATGAAGATCTCCTTTTATTTCTAATGAGTGAATGGCGTACGCAATGTCACCGCCAAGCTCAGCGAGCAATTCCTGTTCGGGTTTGTCGAAGGCATGTGGCTGGCTTGCATAGACAAGCAACTCGCCGTAAAGCCGTTCCTGATGTTCCAGCGGAACAGCAGCTACGGCTTGATACCCACGCGAAACAGCCTCTTCCCGCCATGCTTCGAACTGTTGATCCTTAGTGATGTTCTGGGAGACCGCGACGCGTCGTTCAGCGATAGCCGTCCCGCCGGGCCCGCGACCCGTAGGAGTGTCGTCTACCGTGATGGTAATCGTATCAAGATACCCTTCTTCGATTCCAGCTGATGCCCGAGGTGTCACCTGTTGTGTGTCAGGGTTGAGATCCCCAATCCACGCAAATAGATACGGATCAGAGTCACTAATGATCTCACACACGCGGGCCTCAGCCGCTGAACGTGAGTCAGCGCGCATTAGTGCTTGATTAATGTCACCCTTGAGGCCACGAATACGATCAAGATTGACAGCACGCTGTTGAGCGCGATGCTTCTCAACAGCATTTTTGATTCGGTTTGCTAAGCCTGTGTACTGGTCACCGCCAAGTTGTTTCTGCAGGTAGTCGGTCGCCCCAGCAGAAATTGCATCGCTGGCAACTTCTTCACTCCCTTCGCCGGTAAGCAGAATGAACGGCAGGTCAGGCTGCCGGTTGCGGATCTCTCTAAGAAATTCGATACCAGTCTGGCCATGCATTCTGTAGTCACTCACAACACAATCAAACTTGTCCGCAGTAAGTCGATCAAGCCCCTCACTCGCACTGGTCGCTGTCTCAACAGTCAACTGCTCACTCTCTTGCTCAAGTCTCTCAGCCGCCAACTCCACAAATTCTACATCATCGTCTACATGCAGAACGGTTATTCCTGCAGTTTCACTCACGATATCGGTGGTTATGATGATGGTGTGATAAGATTGTGGGTTTTGTGGATTAATACGCACCATTACACAATGTGCTTGTAATACATGATCGCTTCCACACGGTGAACGATGCGGCGAATGTCACTATCGTAGTTCGTCCACTCTTTCTGGAAGTTTTGATCATCTTCCTTGTGTGCAGCACCGGGAGACAGACTCTATATTAAATCGATATATTAGATAATATTTACGTGACAATGCGGTAAAGCTGTTCGAAATAGTCAATTTCGGGAGAAGTTTATATGCATTACGCTGTGATTGCATGTATGGACGTAGAATACTGTGCGACTGGTAAAGAACCATTTCAATCAGTGTTGACTGAATTCGACGCTAATCCAGATATCAATGGGTTGTTTGTGCTATCTGCAGCTAACGACGCACCTGTTTCCTCTGACATAGATGACATATTGGAAGATATTTCCACTCCAATATTTGGTGGTATCTTCCCTGAAGTTGTTTATGAAGGGAAAACACAAAAGGGGGGTGTAGTTGTCTTGGGGTTGCATGTCACTCCTGACATTACCACGATTATGCCTGATGATGATACGATTAATCTTGAGCGTAGCCAGAGTGCAGCCGACGAGACAATGTTTGTATTTGTTGACGCATATGCTGATGAAAGTGAAAATTTCATAAATAAATTGTTCAACGCTTATGGTGTAGGTTATAATTATCTCGGTGGAGGTGCAGGAACATTAGATGATGACCGACAATTGTGCTTGCTTACCAATGAGGGGTTAATTAATGATGCAGCTGTAGTTGCTCGCATTCCGAGAAAAAGCAACATCGGTGTCAAACACGGGTGGACTGAGATCGGTGGTCCGTTTGAGATTACCACTGCTGATGGCCGTACTGTACACTCTATAGATAGACGGCCTGCATATGAGGTTTACTCAGAAATTGTTGAACGTGAAACTGGGAAATACATAGATAGAGAAAATTTCTTTGAAATAGCTAAGTCACACCCATTTGGAATAAGCCGACTTGGCGGAGAACAAATTGTTCGTGATCCGTTTGAGGTCGATGAGGATGGTTCACTCACCTGTTTTGGTGACCTGCCAGAAGGTGAGTTTGTCCATATCCTGGAAGGCGACCCTGAGTCATTAATCGACGCAGCGGAAAACGCATACGAGACAGCAGCTGAACGAAATCCGGGAGATACTGTGCTGTTCACTTTTGATTGTATCTCCCGGGCACAGTACCTCGACGACGCATTTAATAAAGAGTTGGCTGCAGTATCAAATAATCGTGACTCCGTTGGTGCGTTGACGATTGGTGAAGTTGCCAACGATGGCCAAGGTCATTTAGACTATTATAACAAGACCGCTGTGGTCGGAGAAATTGCAGATATCTAACACTGGAGAGATCACATGCCTGACCGCCAACAACAAATTCAAATCCTCTACGAGATCTCGTTAGCCATTGAGCCTCGTGAAACACTCATCGAGACAGCTACCACAGCCCTCTCAGCCTATTTACAAAAATTAAACTGTTCGGTCGGTGGTGTTTATCAAGCAACTGACGACGGATATGATTTGCTCGCACGGCGTCCTGCTTCAGGTGAGCGCGACGAATTGTTGGTTGCTGGGGTTCAACGGCTTCACCAGTGGGCTGATGCGGATCAATCTGGTCAGAATCGCTTCCCAATCAGCGGATCAGTAGAACAAACTGGTGAATACTATTTGTTTGAGCTTCCGGGCTTTGGTATACTACTTCTTGCTCAACGAGGCGAAGGGCTTGACCGATCAATCATCAGTTCGCTTAATCCACTCAATGAGAAGCTTGCTACCTCATGCAAAACCATCGATTCTCAGAACAAACTCCGTGAGGAACGCAATCGATTCCAAGCGGTTTTCAGTGCTATTCAAGAACCCGTTGCTAATATTACCATTACCGATGACGGAACGACAATACATCGAACGAATGAGTCGTTTGCTAATACATTTGGTTCCCCCGTAGAACGCCAGGTTGACAGATTTGAACCAGTTCAAACCGCCGGAGAGGACAGTAACCTTGCTAACAAACTAACCAGTGGTGAACCGATAGTTAAGGAGGTTCGCCGGGAAACATTGCACGGAACTGGTGATTTTCTGTTGCGAGCGGTACCGGTTTCAGCCGAAGATGGTAATGAATATTTTTTAATGTATATAGATATTACTTCTGAAAAGAACCGTCAACGTGAGTTACAATCATTCTATCAAGAAGTCACAGCTTTGTTTGAATGTGAAGACCGATCCTCTGTCTGTAACCAAACAGTCAAGACCGCTGCAAAGGTTGTTGATCAAGCCGTTGCTGAAATCCATCTTTATGATAGAGCGGCCAACGATTTAACTCCTGCCGCAACGAGTGAAGACACAATTATTTTCGACAGTAACAGTACAACATTGTGGGAAACATATACTGGTGATCGAATACAATCGATTGACAAAAATGTGTTAGATCAAGCACGCGATATTACTAGTGGAATGGCTGTTCCAATCAAGGGCCATGGTGTGCTAGTGATAGGCAGGGAAGAATCGGATTTATCAAGCGAAACAGATCGTCAGTTCATCGAACTGTTAGCTACACTCTCTACGGTAGCACATAACCGTGCCCGACAGACAGATAGTCTTGAAAAAATTCAGGAACTTACTGAAACAGCCGTTACAAGTGAAGATAGAGAAGCTATGGTTGACCCGATTTTGCGTCGGTTACCAGAAGCTTTGGACTTTCCGTTAACTGGTATTTGGGAGTATAATCCTGCACGGGAGCAACTTGATCCTCTTGGCCAAACTGATACGGCTGAACGGATTATAGGTACACCGCCTAGTTTTGAAAAAGGCGAAGGTATTGCATGGGAAACGTTCAAAAATGGTAACACAAGGGTGGTTGGTGATGTTAACACTCATCCGGAGGTATACAATGAGAGCAGTCCAATCAACTCAGAAGTCATAGCGCCACTTGGAGACTTTGGGCTGTTAGTGGCCGGATCTGTCCGTTCACAAGAATTTTCTGCTATCGATCATAGTATAATTGCTACACTGTCTTCTAGTCTTGAAACTGCAATCCAGTTGGTTGACAATCGTAACGAGATTGATCTTCTTGATCAGGTGATCGGTCGTGTGCTCCGGCACAACATCCGTAATGATCTTAATGTAATCAAGGGATACGCGCAAGCGATACGTGATGACACTGATGAGACCTCTCAATTTGTAGCCAATATAATTGCAAAATGTGAAAGTCTTGAACGGACTGCAAACACTGCCCGTACAATGCGAGACGTAGTTGAAACCCGTAATGATACACAGATTATTGATCTCGAAACCGCTGTCAATGATGCTGTAAAACGACTTCACAACCGGTCACCGCAGACAGAAATTAGATTAAATCTGTCTATGACAGGCAACGTTGTTGCACATCCCAAACTTTCCGATGCTATCTACCACATGTTATCAAACAGTCTTGAGCATGCAATAAATGATCCTCAGACCGGAGCAGATTACATTCAGATACGGACAACAACTGCTGACGATGGTACCATCCTTGAGATTTCAGACGATGGCCCAGGGATTCCTCAGGGAGAATTAGATATTCTCACAAAGCATGGGGAAACAGCATTAGAGCATGGCAGTGGTGTTGGTTTGTGGCTTATTGACCGAATCACACAGTATTCAGGTGCAACCATTGATTTTGACACAGAGTCAGGCACAACTATTCAGGTGTGTTTCCAATCTACAGGAGCATCCAGCAGTACGTGAACCGCCTCGGGGTCAAGCCCCGTGGCATTCCCGGTATGCTTGTAAATTATAGTTCAGCATCTATATTAATTCACTCTATTTGATTTCATACCGTGTTCGTAAAATTAAATTCAGATTCTCCGTTGGTTGTTTCTTCCACAGCAGTGCCATTGGTTGATGTTATATCATTCTGCGAATGACCCTGTCCGTCAGATGACGGCATAGTGCTTGCAGTGGTCTCCTGTAGTTCAAACTGTGACAGGTGCTCTTGGAGTTCAACAAGTACGGCATCGACCTGCTGGGTGCTATCAGCGACATCGGTAAGCGTCTCTGACTGGTCTTCGATTTCTCTGACGACTTCTTGACTTTCGGTCAGCGTCGCTGCACTGATCTCTGAAAGGTCGTCGATCATCCCAACGACCTCCTGTACCGATTCGGCTTGAGTGGTTGCCGCGTCGTTGATCTCTTGGATTCCGGTGTTTGTATCCTCTGTGTACTCAACCATCGTTTCGAAGGATTCAACGACCGACTCAATGGTTTCAACACTGCTGTCAAGTTGTGAGCGTGCTTGTTCAACTTCGTTAACCGTGGTTTCCATCTGTTGTTCCGCGGAGTCAATTACTGATTCGATCTGTTGGGCTGACTCCTTTGTCTCCTCTGAAAGTGATTTGACCTCATCAGCAACCACCGCAAATCCGGAGCCTGCTTCACCGGCGCGGGCCGCCTCAATGTTTGCATTGAGCGCGAGGAGATTCGTTTGATCAGCAATCTCGGAGATGAGATCTGTTGCCGCTGCGATCTCCTCAAACTGTTCGGACAGCGTGTTTACAGACGCAACAACTTCGTCCACAGCCGAAGCGACTTCTTCCATTTCGTTGGTTGCGGCTGCGGCATCCGCTTGACCATCCTGCCCGATGCGTGTGGTTTTGTCGGCAGTGTCAGCAACTGTTGTTGTTTCCGATGCAACTTCTTCAACAGTCGCTGAGATCCGTTGCAACTCATCGTACACATTGCTCAACTCTGCATCCTGTGCTTCCATATCGTTGGCCATCTCTTGAACCGAATGGGTGACGCTGTTGCTTGACTGATGAACGGACTCAACTTGCGTCGCCACCTGGTTGCTCATCGACTCAACTTGGTCAGCAAACTGCGTGATTTCGTGAATTGTCGTCCTGTACCGCTCAATGAGGGTGTTTGTTGACCGAACAATTGAGGCGATGACCGCTTCGTCCGTCGAGACATCAATTTCTTCACTGAGATCACCTGCTGCTGCATTTTCCATCACTGTATTGATATCGGCCTCTAGATCGTTCATAAGGTCATCTAACTCCTGTTTTGCCTGCTCGGACTGTTTTTTTGCCTTGGTTGCCTCTTTTTTTGCTTCGGTTGCCTGTGTGATCTCACTATTGAGGGCGTCACGTGTCTCATCAAGCGTTCGAAACATCTCGCCCAGCTCGTCGCTTCGATCTGAATTGATTTCACGGTCGAGTTCACCGTCAGCGATTGCTCGCATCTCGTTCATTAACCGGTTGATTTCGTTGTACACCGTGTTTGACACATATCCAATAAAAAGTGCCGTGACCGCTGTTGCAGCAACAGTTACCCCGAGTAGTAGTTGGCTTCCAACAACAAGATAGCTAGCAACACCGACAGTTCCCCCCGAAAGTGCCACCACGGCTGCAAACCCAACTAGCTTTACCCGCAAACTATCCCGAATCGGATTTTGCATGCTAAATGTAACACGCTTCGAATATCTAAATGTTATCTTCGCACACAACCGCGGGGTGTCAACGTTGGAGTGTCCTGTTGTGTTAGGTATAGTTTGAACCACGGCGTAGGTAGTTTACCTAAACATGTCATCAAAAACTGCCAAATGGAGGCTTATTTTGAATCACCAATTAGATTTGATAATAGGAGTGCTTCAGGTATTGCATGTCGGGGCCGCTGGTTCGTCCACACCGCTCACTAACGAGGCTGAGCTAGCTGCCGATCACGAGTTCTCGGTTGATACTGCCGACCGGCTGAGGCAGGACTGCGCGCCTACGACGCGAAGCAGCCAGACTGTCTGGTCGTTGAGCCACCGCTGGATACTGATATCATCGATTTTCTCTCTCAGATCCGTGAGCGAGATCCGGAGCTCCCGATTCTCTTGTTTGCGTCCCCGGAGGATACCGATGTCGTGAGCAAGGTGTTGGCCACTGGAGCTGACTACGTGCCGAAAACCGACGGCGACAACGAAGCCGAGCTGTTGGCCACTCGAATTGAAACCCTTGGCGGTGTCGGCGGCGAACATTAATCCTCAGATCCATGGCGACAGTCAACGGCAGCAATCTCGCGGCTATACTCAATCACGAACCAATCAGAGCTCTCGTTTTCAGAGACGATTGATCGTGCTCTTGATGTCGGCATCGCTGAACTCGGCTATCCCGTTGCTCATTTTGGAAGCAGGTGGACAAAGAGCTGACAAACTGTCATGTTTGGATGCGTATTTTGATCGCAAAGCTATGTCCCCCCACGCTGACCGGATCTATTTTGAGCGGTTGTGGGATGCTTCTGACTCTCTTTGAGGTCTGTAATATCTCGAATGGCTCCTCTGATGGCGATGATCTCTCCATTTTTTTCGATTGCCTCACCGTTTGTGAGCACCCAATGGAGTTGATCGTCAGCATCAATCAGTCGGAGCGTCGCCTCATAGGACTCCCTAGTTTTGATACATCGTTCGACAAGGCGTTTGATCTCACTGCGATCTTCCGGATGATAAAATTCGATTGCTTCCTGTTTGGTTAGCTCAGCGTCGGGCTCAAGACCATATATCGCGTACGTGCCGTCTGTCCAGCGTGTCTCGCCGGTTTCAATGTCGAAATTCCAACCACCGGTGTTGGCGAGCTGTTCGGTGGATGCAAGTAAATCCTCATTTCGTTCGACCTCTTTTTGCGCCCGATACTGACTGACGGCGTTTTGAATTCGGTTTGCCAGTAGTGTATGATGACTGGGAGCTGCTTGTTTCTGTAAGTAGTCAGTCACGCCGGCAGAGATAGCCTCACTGGCGATTTCTTCTGTCCCCTTTGACGTGTAGAGAATGAAGGGTAGATGGGGATGCTCTTCTCGAACGTTTTGTAGAAATTCAACCCCATTTTGCGTTGGCATATCATAATCCGAGATGATGCAGTCTACGGTATCGCTGGCTAGTATGGATACTCCTTCGTTTGGGGTTGCTGCAGTCTGAACGGTAATGTGAGCAGCCTCGTGTTCCAGACGATGTTTGATTAATTCGGTACGCTCATCTGTAGCGATGAGTACTTCTTTTGTGAACGGAGCTCGTAACTGGTCTCAAGATGGTCAGCAGAGAGA
>NZ_JABEBY010000032.1:0-11220 GCF_046719765.1 Halonotius sp. F2-221B | reverse complement strand
GTCACCTGATTCACCCGCTTTCACTCAATACTACGTGTCAGCCATTGGGCCGTTATGACAGATTGGACAACTAGCGAATATAAACAGATAACAACTGAGACAAACTTCTCATACAAGATAGAAAAACACGTAGAATACAGTCTAATTTATTCAATTTGGTCTGTAACCTGGAAAGATTTAAGCGAAGTGGGGCTACCAGATTACATATGGCATCTGATTCCAAAGTAGTAGATGGTAAAGAAGCTGACTCACTACCAAAGGGGTTGCGTTCCAATGAAGCACTACATGATCCCTTTGATTGGTATCACAACAAACGGAGCACAGCACCAATCCAGCATGATCCCAATCGAGGTGTATATGATGTATTTAGCTACGAACTCGTTAAAAAAGGGCTTCAGGATAATAAAGCCCTCTGTAGACCACAATTAACAGAGGAAGAAACAGACGATCCGCTTTCGTATTTTGATACGGGTATGGTTTGGTCTGATGGGCCAAGCCACAAACAGGTAAAAGGAGAACTGTTTCAATATTTCAGCCCGCGCATGTTGCAGGGGATTGAGGATTCAATTGTCTCAATTACAGAAAGCCAGTTAGATACAGCGACGGCTGATACTGGTGAACTTGATCTTGTTGAAGACTTTGCTGTTCCTGTCCCGCTACGGGTTATTATGGACTTCATCGGCATTCCCCAGGATGACCACGAACAACTACTGGAATGGTTAGAAACGTTTCGGTCAGTTATGACAAGTGAGGATAGCGACAAAGCAAGTATAAAAGGTGGCCATATGGCTGGTGCCGCTGAGTATTTCAAAGGGTTAGTTGATGAGCGTCAGGCAAATCCACAAAATGATCTTATTTCTCAGCTTAGCACAGAAACGGAGCTAACCCCAGAGGAAATCGGATCAAACTGTTTTGATTTTGCGCTCGCTGGACAGGGAACAATGTCTGAGCTGCTAACCAATGCAGTGTATATATTAGATCAACGGAATTATATCTCTGAAATTGACGATTATAATTTATCCGTGGTACTTGAGGAGATTCTCCGGTACAGGAGTCCACTTCAAGCCCGAGCACGGAGAACAACAAATCAAATTACGTTAGGAGAAACGACGATCCCCGCTGACGAAACTGTCATCCTATGGATCGGCGCAGCAAACCGTGATCCTGAAAAATTTGAGGATCCAGACATATTTGATCCTTACCGAGATCCTGATCATCTTGCGTTCGGAAGCGGATCCCACAATTGCATTGGTGCCCCAATCGCACGACTTGAAGCTCCGATTGTGTTGGAAACGTTGTTTGATAGGCTTCCGCAAGTAGATATCGACTATAGTAATCTGATCCCAAAGCCAAAGGCATCGAAGCTTGGATTCGACAAGATGCCAGTTCAATTTTCCTCTTCCCCATCCTGAAGGTGAACTGACTCAGGCTCAAATCCCGAACCACTCGTTTTGCTCATCCGTAGACTTCTACGGTAGCTTTTGACGTCGCTTTCTGTTTTTGATCGCTTGAGGTGTTAGCTGCCGGTGCCGGTATTAAGAAAGAAAAATATCATTTCTATGCCTCTTACCTTATATTATATCATTCATTAGGGTGATACCTGTTTAGTTCATACAAGCCGCAACAATCTATGCATAGTTGTAGTAATTTATTTCTTCTATCTATTTCAGGGAAGCGGTTTAATATGTGGATCAGAATTCGACTACGTGATCCGTATGTCTGGACAAGACGTGGATAAAAACGTAAGAAATGAACCAAAAACAACCGAAAGTGAAAATAACGACGGAGGTGCTTCTCCCCGAGACTACCGCCGATCACGACGCCAAGTACTAGCGGCGACTGCTGCGGGCATTGGAACCGCAGCCTTGGCAGGTTGCTCAGGAGGAGGCGGTGGAAACGGTGGTGGTGGAAGCGATTCACTTACTGTTTCTGTATTTGGAGGTGCGTTCAAAGACATTCTTGATGATGCTCTCTTCGCACCGTTTGAGGAAGAGACTGGTATCACGACCCAATCAGAGGCTCAAGGTGGGGCTGCGGAGGTAATACCAAACCTGGAAGGGGCTGTTCGGAGTGGAAATGCTCCAGTTGATTTGCTCATTATGACTGTTCCAGGGGTACTCCGTGGGATTAATTCTGATCTGTGGCACCGATGGAGCGCAGATGAGTTCGAAAACACACAGTACATTGAAGACGACTTGATTACCCGAGATGATGGCGATCTTATTGGTGTCGGATCAATGGGATGGTTTATCAACTTAGTTCATAATACTGAGGAGTTTGATAGCCCCCTCACCTCTTGGAATGCCTTGTGGGACTCACAGTACGAGGAGCAACTAGCAATGATGTCTCCAGCTGTGACTGGCTTCCTTCCGGATATTACTGCAGAAGTTCGGTTGAGTGGGCAAGAACTACTCCAAAGTGAGGAAGGGATCAGAGAAGTTTTCGAGGAGCTCAGTGGGATCGTCCCACAGGCAGCTCTTTGGTACACCAATGAGGCAAATTTCCAATCCCGCTTGGCGGATGGTGAGATCCCAGCAGGAATGCTATACCACGATATCACACGAGTTCTCCGAGTTACACAGGATGCACCTGTCCAAAGCACATTCCCCGATGAAGGTGCCGTCCTCGGCTCCGGTCGTTGGGTTTCACCACGAACAACTGAGAACACCGAGGCAGCAAGGCAACTCATCGATTACGCATCGCGTCCGGAGGTACAAGACAGAATCACACAAGAATTGTTCACTTTCCCGGCTATCGAAGAGCAATACAGCGAACTTAGCGACGAGGATTATGAAAAGGCCGCTGGGCCTGGTATTGAAGAGGCAATCATTCCGAACTTCGAGCTGTACGTCGAACAAGAAGAGTTGGTCAACCAATTGTGGAACGAGCTAATCGTCCAGCAATAATAGTATGTCACGAGTAGTCTTAGAGGGAATCACAAAGCGGTATCCAGGTGGCGTTGAAGCGGTGAGTAATGTCTCACTTGTCGTTGACGACGGCGAGTTTTTGACCTTAGTTGGACCAAGTGGGTGTGGAAAAACGACCACACTACGTACGATTGCTGGATTTGAACAGCCCACTGAGGGTTTTGTTGGCATCAATGATAATCGTGTGAACACGGTGCCTCCAGATAAACGTGATATCGGAATGGTGTTTCAGGATTTTGCACTCTTTCCGCACAAAACCGTCGCTGAAAACATTGCCTATGGGCTGAAGGTACGTGACTACGAGGACGATTACATCGACGAACGAGTCGATGAGATGCTGGAGTTGGTTGAGTTGCCAGAAACTCGGGATCGTATGCCGGATCAACTCTCCGGAGGCCAACAGCAACGAATCGCACTGGCTCGGGCAGTAGCACCAGAACCAGATGTACTCCTGCTTGATGAGCCGTTGGCGAGCTTGGATAAAAAGCTCCGAGAGACGATGCAAGTTGAGTTACGGAGTATCCAGCGGAAACTCGATATCACGACGATCCTCGTCACACACAACCAGAAAGAGGCGTTGACGATGTCGGATCGAATTGTCGTAATGAATGAAGGTCACTTCGAGCAAATTGGCCCCCCAGAGGAAGTCTATTCAAATCCAATAACGCCGTTTGTGGCTGACTTCGTAGGAACCGCAAACATATTCACTGGAACGGTTTCATCAATCGACGAAGAGACCGCAACAGTTGACTGTGGTACTACGACGATTCAGTCGAAAGACACCGAAGATCTTGCCATCAACGATTCAGTGTCGGTCGTCTTCAGACCGGAACATCTGACAGTTACTGACAACAAGACGGCTACCGATGGGGCTGGCGATCAGAGCACTGTCTTTGATGGCACTGTGTCTGTACGACGATACACCGGCGATCAAATTGAGTATCACGTACAGACAGCCGATGGAGATACTGTTGTGGGTGTTCAGAGAGTCTCGGAAACTAACGCCGAAGAGGGCACTGATGTGAGCCTTCGGCTGTCAGCTGATGACTGTTTACTATTACACTAATGAGCACTGAAAAATCAACACTCAGTGAGAGAATCACTGAGACAGATGTTTTCCCCCGTGCCAAGTACCTGATTGTATCTTACCCTGCAATCACACTCAGCCTATTCTTTGTGGTACCGCTCCTACTACTAGTGGTTGTTAGTACGTTCCAAAATGTTGAGGGAGGATTTTTCGAGCCTGCATTCACGCTTGAAAACTACGTTCGATTTATCGGGAGTGATCTCTTCCAAGGCCGGATGCTATACACGCTCAGAGTTGCTGGGCTGACAACAGGGCTTTGTTTGGCTATTGGGTATCCCCTTGCGTACTATATCGCCACGCTGAAGAACGAACTGTGGCGACGGGTTTACCTCTCAATAATTGTCTCTTCGCTGTTTTTGACATTCATTATTCGTGCCTTTGCGTGGCAAGTACTACTGTCAAGTGATAGTATTGTTCCGAGCATCGCAACGGCAATTGGTCTTCTTGAAGAACCCGTCGCACTTGTTCCGAGTTACTTCGCTTTGGTCATTGGGATGGTTTATGTATTCCTACCATTTATGGTATTGACACTGTACACGAGCATTCGAGATGTCGACAAGAGCCTGCAGGAGGCTTCTCGAAGTCTCGGTGCCCGGCCTCTCAGAACCTTCCGAGAGGTGACACTACCACTGACAAAAAGTGGGATCATCAGCGGATCGATGTTAGTTTTCGTGCTCTCTTTGGGTGTATACGTCTTACCACGGATCCTAGGAAACCCACCACAGTGGACACTCGCTGTGCTTATCGGGAACCAGGTTGGTGTTGAGGGAAACATTCCCTACGGGGCTACAATTAGCATCGTCTTGCTAATCGTAGTCGGGATTATCCTTGGCACAGGCTGGTACCTAACCAGTGCAGGTCGGAGGAGATCACTATGAGCTTAGCGAAGAGCAAGGGTCTCAACGTGAGAGACAAACTTGTGGGAGGTTTGTTGCGAGCCTTTGCATGGCTCGTTCTTTTGTTTGTGTTGTCACCGTTGATAGTTATCTCAGCAATGGCCTTCACCAGCGGTGAGTTTCTAGTTTTTCCGCCAGAAGGATTTTCGCTTCGATGGTTCGGCGAACTTACCAGTTGGATTGGGGCCATACAAAACAGTGTACTCGTTGCGGTTCCAGCCGCATTGATTGCAACTACCATCGGTGGGACTGCGGCCTACAGCTTAGATAGATACGATTACCAATTTGGAAAGGCGTTGGCGGCTGCCGCCACGCTTCCGATCATGCTTCCACCGGTTATCGTCGGTGTCATGTTTATGGCATTCTTTATCACCATTGATAGCTCTGGCAATATCTGGAACCTCATTATCGCTCACTCCATTTTCCTCACACCGTTCCCGTTTATTCTTATCAGTCAGGGCTTAGCTGAGCTTGATCAAAGCTTTGAGGAAGCAGCGCGCAACTTGGGAGCTTCACAACTGCTTACTGTTCGAACGATCACGTTCCCGCTTATTAGGGCCAATGTGGTCGCCGGCTTCCTGTTTGCGTTTATCCTTTCACTGAACGAATACATCATCGCATGGTTACTATCTGGATTCGCTATTCAGACCGTACCAATTCAGATATTCACCAGTCTTCGATACAGCTATTCACCGACTATTGCAGTGGTTAGCCTGCTGTTTATCATAGTTACCTTCGCGGCACTGACCGTAGCTGATTATCTCGCAGGAGGTCTCTGGGAATAGCTCAACGACGATCAAATCACAATAGGAGAACACAATACATGACAGAAACAAACTACAACGATCTTCCAGAACTGGCATTTGCAAATACCGGTACGTTCCTCAAATCACCGTCGACTGAGCCAGCGGCTCTTACAGCTGACACCGATGTGGCTGTCTATGGGGCTCCATTTGACGGCACGGTGTCTCGGCGACCAGGAACACGGTACGGCCCTGAGAAGCTCCGACAGGCGAGTGCATGGTATGACCACTTTGCCGGCGGTTCCGAAGGGGCATACAACGCAGATACTGACCGACACGTCGCACATACAGAGGTAAACATACGAGACTGTGGAGATGTACCGACTGTTCCAAATGACGTTGAACGAACGCGAAGACAGGTCAAAGGGTACGCAAAGACAATCGCTGAAACAACGTTTCCGATCATGCTTGGAGGCGATCATTACCTCACGTATCCCGCATTTGACGGGTTTGCGGAAACAATCGATGGGGATGTCGGACTCATCCATTTAGACGCCCACAGCGACACAATCGAAGGTGATGATCTCTACGGCGATCACTGGCATGGCTCTCCAATGGCCTGTATCAATGAGTTAGACTCCGGGAGCTATGCGAACCATGCAATGGTTGGCATCCGTGGCTATGAGCGAGCAGGCTTTGAGGATCTCATCGAGTCTGATGGGCTGTTCGTCAAATATGCCAGAGATGTTCGTGAAAACGGTATCGATGAAGCAATAGAAGCCGCAATTAACCATGCTTCTGAAAATACTGAGGCTGTGTACCTGACTGTGGATATTGATGCTGTTGATCCAGCGTACGCACCGGGTACCGGAACTCCCGAACCTGGTGGCCTCACGAGTGCTCAACTCCTTCGAGCCATGGATTTACTTGGTAGCTGTGATGCGATTGGGGCAATGGATCTTGTTGAGGTTTCGCCGCCACTTGACGATGATAGTGAGACCACAGCGATGTTGGGAGCAAATGCCGTCACTCGATTTTTCGAAAGCAAATTCTGTTAGCTACTGGGCTGGTTTTTTTATTCGTTGTAGGGGTTCTTGATTTCAAGAGCTTGCCCAACTTGATAGAGCGTCTCTTCATCAAATTTTGATCCAATCAATTGGAGTCCGACAGGGAGCCCATCAACAGTTCCACAGGGCACAGACAGTGCTGGGTGGCCAGTCTGATTGCAGCCCGCTGTATTAACTGGGATTTTAGCCAATCGATTAACTTGGGTGACTTTGTCTTCAGCTGGCGACAATGCTGTAAATGGTACTGTCGGCATAGCTAACACGTCACATTCATCAAGACAGCTTTGATATTCTTGATCAAGGGTAAGCGCGATATTTTTTGCGTTCGCGTAGATTGATTCGTTCCCATTGAGACGGCAACGTTCAGCGAACAGAAGTGAGGCAACGACTGCTGGCGACAATTCGCTACCACTATTTTGTATTCCCTGTTTGAACGCTTCCTCACCGGCTTTCCAGTGCCAACCAGGTGATGTCGTCCCAACCCCACCACGACGATACGTATTTTGAGCCCCGAGGGCACCAACAATACCGATGATGGCAACGGCAATCTCATGTGTCGGTGCAGACACGGTTTTCAGGGTGACCCCATCAGATTCCAGTGTATCGAGTTGATCTCGGACAACCGTCTCAACGGTCGGATCGGCTGTCGGCCAATCAAATCCTTCAGAAAGAACACCGACCGTGAGATCCGTTACCTCCTTATTTACACTCTCCGCGTAAGATTGTGCCTCACAGTGGTATGGTTGTCGTGGATCCAACCGACAGCCATTTTGTCGATCTTCACCAGCAATCACCTCTAATACTCGGGCGTTCGTTCTCACATCGCGGGTGAGCACGCCGACATGGTCGATTCCAAAGTCCATTCCGAAGACGCCAGTGTATGGTACCAGTCCATAAGTTGGCTTACAGCCAACAATTCCACACCAAGCAGCTGGATTTCGAACTGACCCAGCTTGATCAGTGCCAAGTGATATATCACAATCGCCTGCTGCAACAGCCGCAGCTGACCCACTTGAGGAGCCGCCTGCCAGTCGACTTGGATCGTGAGGATTCCATGTCGGGCCAAAATCTTGTATCTCACCTGCATCTCCCATCGCAAAGGCATCCATATTCTGTTTTCCGAGGACAGTGCTTCCAGCGTTGAGTAACCGCCCCACCGCTGTGGCATCGATCTCAGGAGTAAATGAGAGGACAGTCGATCCTGCAGAACAAGGCAACCCCGCAACAGCAATATTGTCCTTAATTCCTGCCTTTAGATCAGAGAGCCGCCCATCTGGAGACCCAGAAATAGAACATCGGTGGAGCCACGCATTGTGTGGATCTGAGTCCTCAGTTGGCTCCCAGTGCTCTTCTCGACCACCATATTGGTCTGGAGAGCCATGCAATAGTTCGAATTCTGGTTGTGCCTTGTCAGTGATTGTCTCAAAGGCATTCTCCATCCCACTGAGAATTTCCTCAAACGCTTCTTCATTCGCTTGGTCGACAGTTACGCCCCAATTCTCTGCAAGTTTCGTATACGCATCCATGTACAGCCTCTTGAGACTGGCCTATCCAATGGTTTCCCTAATATTCTGAAAGTTCTACAGAGGAATACGGCTTATATTAGGGAACTGATTATCTTTGTTGTGTATCTCATATGCATTTGCCGTGTTCCAATTATCCACTTATGACAAATCCAGATACCTCTGATCCAATCACCGAAGTTGCGCCTGATGTGTATGACTTAACACTGTCAGATGAACCAGCACGCTACCGTTCATTCCTTTTTGATTGGGGCACACCAACACTAATTGATACTGGGCCTCATGATACCTCTCAGAAGCTTCTCCAGCGGCTCGAATCTGTCGGGATTGCACCTGAACGGCTTCTATTGACACACACCGACCACGATCATGTTGGAGGATATGATGCTGTTCTAGACAAATACTCTCCAGAAACCTATGTTCCAGCGCAATCTGAGTTACAAACAGAATATGGGGCCGATCATCGGTATGAAGATGAGGATACTGTCGGCCCATTTACTGCAGTACACATCCCTGGACATACTCAAGACAATTACGCCCTAATTGCAGATGGAAAATCGATAGCCGTGCTAGGCGATGCAATGATTGGTGCGGACTGGCGTGGCCTTCCAGAAGGGTATCTTATCATGGTTGAGGCCCTTTATTCAGATGATCTCATCGAAGCAGAGCGGAATGCTGAACGACTGCAAGAGTACGAATTCGATATTGGTCTTGTTTTTCATGGGTCATCAGTATTCGAGGGTGCTCGTGAGAAAATTGACTCATTCTTGGATTTTCCAAATAAGGGAACGTGGGATTAAGATGAGGGTGAATCTATAATATTGAACCATCGCGTTTGATTTTCTCAACTACTGGATTGCCAGGAAAATCTTCCAACGCCGCGGTTACAGACGTGAGAGACTGGACACCGCCGGGCTGGAGATAATCTAGCATCTCCAAGGCAGCATCATGCAACGATTGACTTGTTCCGGCAGTGCAGTCTTCGATGACTCTGAAGACAAAGTCTCGCTCATGTGCCCCTTGAGCCGTGTAATGAACACAAACATTTGTAGTGACACCTGCAATCAAAATGGTGTCAATATCAAATGTCGAGAGTAAATGCATGAGATCCGTATTGTGAAAGCAGTTGTATCGTCGCTTTCGTACTACATATTCGGCAGCTGGGAGCCCCGTATCTGGAATCACAAGTTCGTCGATAAACTCTTCACCTTCGGTCTCAGCGATCGTGTGGTCTTGTTCCACTGAAAACATCTCGGCCCCATAATCTGAGTGATCGGGGCGATGACTCTCTTTTGTCCAAATAATCGGTAGACTAGCCTCTCTAGCCGTCTCAACAAGCGTATTGATGTTTCTGATTACCTGTTTTGTATCACTAACTGATGACGATAGACAATAAACTGCACCATCGGGGTCAAGAAAGTCATATTGAGGATCGATAACCAGCAATGCAGGTGTCTTGCCGATTGCTCCGGGATCAGTAGGTAACATCTGACGGATGGTTGTTTACACCGGCAGAAATAGCTATCTATCGCCAGTAATAAACGCGTACAATGTGATTTTATTTCTAAGATGCCGTTCGAAACGCCAAATTTGATTAGTTCTGATATCTGTATACCGCAACAAATTAAGACTGATTTATTTGTTATCAGGCCGCTTGAAGTTACAGACGCCAAAGCAGATTACGAGGCGGTAATGGAAAGCCGTGATCGAATTAAGAATACATTCGGCCCAAATCACCCGTGGCCGCCAACAGACCTTACACTAGAACAGAATCGAATAGACCTTGCTTGGCATCAAAAAGAACACCAGCGCCGAGACTCGTTTACTTACACAATCTATGACCCCGACACTGAAACAGAACTAGGTTGCCTATATATACAGCCAACTCAAATCGATGACTACGACGCTGCCGTGTATTTTTGGACATCAATGACCGCAAACCAGCGTGATCTGGTTGATCAAATCACAGCTTGTATTAGGCGATGGGTTTCGGAGGACTGGCCTCTTGAGAAGGTAATTTACCCTGGACGAGATGTTCCTTGGGAAGACTATCAGACATTGAAACCGAATTGACTACTGTTGTGCTGCAAGCGAGAATTGAATAAAACATTTGTTTTTATCGAATAAACTAACTTATTTTGAATCTATACGGCCCCACCATGTATATTTAATAGAGTATATGCTGAGTTGCTGGTACAGATAATGATTCCCACGACAGATGATCCGATTGGTGACACACCAGCGCTAATTGTTGTTGACCCTCAACAAACCACACCAGAAAGTGAGGAGGCAATGAGTTCTGGTGCTGGATCTGTATCTGGTGGCAGAGATGCTGTTATGGAAAATATCGATACGATAGTTGAGCACGCTAGAGATGCTGATATCCCTATTATTTGGGGGAAGGAGATACATCGGTCTGATTTTGCAGATTACGGGGCGGAAATCGAATCTTGTGAGCCAGAACATGGAATTGCTGGCACTTGCGCCGAACAGTTTGACCCGATTCTCTCTATTGATGAAAATGATATGGAACCCGCGGAGTATATAATAGAAAAACGGCGATATAATTTCTTTCATCGAACAGAAATCAAGCATCTCCTGAGAACCTATGACATTGATACTGTAATATTAGTTGGATTTATGACGAATATTTGTGTCCACTACACTGCTCATGGGGCGCATGAACACGATTACGCATTTCGGGTCGCAGAGGAAGCAACCGCTGCTCCAACCCAAGATCTCCACGAGACAGGGCTCAAATGTATGCGTTATCTTCAGCCGCGAGGTATCCAAGACATGGAGGCTATCACGAATCGACTTGAGGAATATGAGGGGAACGAACTAGTTCAAAGGGTCAAAGAGATAGGGCAGATCAGCTCAAAAACGGGCCCTGTACATACTCGCTAGTTGTCCGTTCTCCTGATAACGGTAGCAGCAAGATCGCAGTCTGACATGGTGAGGATGCCGATACGAGAGG
>NZ_JABEBY010000031.1:0-12020 GCF_046719765.1 Halonotius sp. F2-221B | reverse complement strand
AACTTCCTCAGCCTCACACTCAACACTGATCGCTGGTTCGAGAAAATCTTGAGTACCGACTTCTACAGATGAGCGATGCGATATATTCGACGTGCCCCTGACCGGCGACGAACTGATCGGGCGTGATTGTGATTCGGCGGCCGAAGGGATCAAGGATCGATTCGCCGACCCGGAGGGATTCATCACAGGCATTGCCGAGCGGCATGCCGACCGAGAGGCTGTCCACAACGAGAAACTCAGTCTTGCTGATGGCCGATTTGTTGAACGCGATTACCTGCCCTACAGTCTCCCCGAGGGTGAGGCCAGTATGTGGGTGTACCGCGATATCACGACACAGAAGCAGTACGAACAGACGCTCAAAGAGCTGCTTCGGTCAACCCAGAACCTGCAGTCCGCAACGACCCCCGAGGAGGTTGCGACAATCGGCGTCGAGACAGCGAAAGGCGTGTTTGACCGCCCGATCAATGGGATTCACCTCCACGATGCGAGCGAGGACGTACTCGAACCGGTGGCGTGGACAGCGGCTGCCGAGGAGCAGCTGGACGCGGAGCCGCCCGCGCTTCCTGTCGAGGACAGTCTGGCAGGACAGGTCTATCGAACGGGCGACGCGGAGAGTTACGAAAACATCACCGAGCACCCCGATCGGTTTACCGATGAGACGCCGTTTCGGAGCGAGCTGATGTATCCACTCGGCGATCACGGGGTCTTTATTCTGAGTGCGACTGAATCGGATGCCTTCGATCAGATCGACGCAACGCTTGCACAGCTCCTGTCGACCAGTCTGACATCGGCACTCACCCGTGTCGAACAGCGACAGGAGCTTGAAACCCAGAACGAACGGCTTGACGAGTTTGCGAGTGTGCTGTCACACGACCTGCGGAACCCACTCAACGTTGCCGAGGGTCGACTGGAACTCGCGCAGGGGGAGATGGACAGCGAGCACTTTGCGCCGATTGAGCGGTCGCATACGCGGATGCGGTCGCTGATCGAGAGTTTGCTGACGCTTGCTCGCAGTGGTGACGATATCGAAGAGCTGGAGTCTGTTGCACTCGGCTCGTTTGCCGAGAACTGCTGGAGAAATGTCGACACCCAGCAGGCAACACTGGAGACCACCACCGATCAGACCGTTCAAGCCGACCGGAGTCAGCTCAAACAGCTACTTGAGAATCTCGTTCGAAATGCGGTCGAACACGGTGATAGGGAGGTTACGATCACCATCGGCGCGCTCGATGACGGGTTTTTCGTCGAAGACGACGGCCCCGGGATTCCACCGGAGGAGCGCGACGAGATATTCGATCTCGGCTATTCGACAGCGGACAGTGGGACTGGGCTGGGGCTCTCTATCGTCAAGCGGGTCGCCGACGCCCACGGGTGGGAGATGACGGTGACCGGCGGCACCGACGGTGGAGCCCGGTTCGAGATCACCGGTGTCACGACGGGCGCAGCGTAGTGCCGGTTTGTTGAGCAGGAGGGTTCGACCCCAAGCGGAGGCTTTTGTCCGTCACAAACCAATGCGACACAATGACAAACACAGACGACCACGACCCCGATTCGGCGTTGCTCAGCGAGAGCGAAGAAAAGACGACCCAGTATCTGAACACGGCGATCCTGGGCATACTCGTGTTCATCGTGCTTCCGGGATCGTACTATTTCATCGGGCTGCGCGCGGCTGCCCTGGTCGCCCTGAGCAGCCTCTTTCTGGTGATCTACTTCAACCAGTTCTGACACCCGTAACACGGACACCGTTATACCGGTCTCGTGCCTCTAGATAGTGCGATGGTAACGCAGCGGGACGGCAACGAGATCGACCTCCTCAGGTCGTCGATCCAGACCACGGGTGGCGCGATAGTCTCGACGACGCTCTACACCCTGAGCGGGGTGATCTACGCCTTCGTCACGTCACCGTCAGTCACCGGCCGCTACTTTTTTGTCGTACTCGGCATCGCACTCGTACTCAGACCGATCAGAGGAATCACCCAGACCCTCCACAAAATCGGACCCGAACCCGGCGAGTCGGTCGATGCCTACCTTGGTGTCGCCCTTGCGTTCAGTGCTGGCTATCTCTGTCTGCTTGGACTGGTCGCTGTGACAACGAGCGAGTATCTCGCAGCGGCAACCGTATTCGATCAGGGGCTCCTCCGTGTCTCGGCGGTCTATGCGGTGACGACCGCGCTGGCGATGACGGTCGGGAGCCTCACCAGTGCCGTCGGCTATCCCAGCGCGGTTACGTGGATCAACAGCGTCAAGAGTAGCCTCGAACTGGGACTGCTACTAGGGTTGATGGGGTCGATAACCACCGTCACGGATCTCATGCTAGTCATGATCACGGTTCGACTCGCCGTGTTCGGCGTCATGATCGTGATCCTCGGGGTGACACCCACTCTTCCGAGTCGCCACGAGATATCGCGGGCATGGGAGTTCGCCAGATGGAGTATCCCCGATCAGGTGCTCGACCGAGTCTCGTACAACATGCCGGTGTACGTGCTGGGAATCGTGTCGACACCGCTTGCGGTCGGTATCTACGAGGCGGCCGACCGGTTTGGTGACTTCGGCGCGACGATCGCCTGGCAGCTCTCGAATCCGTTGCTGACGAAGGTCAGCGGTGATACGGCCGCGGATATCGACATCAGTGGGTATATCGACTCGGCGGTCACCGGCGGGAGCGGCGTCTCGTTTCTCGTGTTCGGCTACCTGCTGTCGACTCGTGATATCATCGCCACGGCGGCCTTCGGATCGGCACCCGAACAGTTCTCGACGACCGTGATCATCGTTGGCGGTATCAACATCTTCCGTGGGTTCTGGACCCTTGCTTCGCACACGCTGGAGGGCCTCGGGGAGCCGGGGCTGAGTTTCCGTACGAAGCTCTACGGGTTGACCGTCAGTGTCCCGCTGACGCTGTGGCTCGGGTCGCAGTATGGGGCACTCGCCGGCGCAGCCGGCTACGTGGTGATGAACGTCGTCGTCGGTGGCTACGTGGTCTACTACAGCAGCCGCGTTCTCTCCTCGACGCTCGTTGATCGGCGTCTCGTGGGACAGTTCGTGGCTGCACTCCTCGTGGAGTCGGGGGTCGTCTACGGCACCGTCTGGGGTGTTACGGCTGCCGGTGGCGGCCCAGTCACTGCCGCGGTGCTCGCCGTGCCGGCTGCCTGTCTTGGCTTTGGGCTCGCACTCGGTTCCGTCTCCGAGCAGGCGCGTGTGGTGTACCGCCGAACCTGCGAGATATCCAGCCAGCAACTGCGCCTTCGCGTGCTGTGAGCAACCGGTGTTGTGCACACTCGTGTAACCGGCGGTCGAGACAACTGCTCAGGTATTGCCAAGAGGTTCGTCTTAGGTGGGCTGCGTTGTGTGTTCGGTACGCGCTGGACGCTGTGCACTGACGCTGGAACACACCTGACAGCAGCGGCTGTCAGGCAGACACCGAAAAGTCCTCTATCGAACGGTCGTGCCGCGTGACCTGCTCGCTGATAAGCAGCTTCTCTGTTCGGTCGAGCTGTGACCACGCCAGATTCTCGGGTGGTGCGTTCTCGAACGTCTCGAACTGTGTGAAGACTGCCTCATTGATGAACCGGCTGAACGAGCCACACCCCTCACACGCCATCGACAGGTGCGACGTATCAAATGCTCTGGTGATCGTCTCGTCAAGACAGCTCAGACACCGATACGTTCGTTTCACGTCTGCAGTTGGGGCGCGGCGCATGAATAGGTTTGGTCGGGCAGAGTGTTCCCCGACACCGGAGGCCTGAAATCACCCTGTTACGTCGCAGTAATTTGCCACCGACCGCGGCGGCCTACAGTGGGCTGGTCGCAGCGTATCGCTCCGTGTGGGCTCGGTGGTGGTCGATACAGGTCACACAAGCCGGCCTGAACGTCCATGTCGGTGAGTCGCAGTCCTTTCGCGGCGGCGGTGGCGATCCCGCCCTGTCTCCTCGCCGATCATGGGGTGATCGAGGCGGGATCCGACCCCCACGTGTCGTAATGCTCCATCGCATCCTGGACGAGCGAGAGCCGATACCGCGCGAGATCCCAGTCGCTTGCGACCCGCGTGAGTTCGTGGGCCCGTTCGGCGTCGACATCGTCCGTGGTCGCGCGTTCGCGGAGGTCACGCCCGGCCGGCTGCAGCCATCCCACGACCGACTGTGCCATCCCCGGTGCGACATCGATCAAAAGCCCGCCTTGTCGAGTTCGTCGAGAAACGCCGGGCGGTTCGAGTGTTCGTCCTTCAACTCGTCGACGAACGCCTCGAACCGAGCCTCGGGAACGAGGGGCTGCATCGCTTCGAGGTGGTCAGCGATCGTCCGGTAGTGCCGCCGCCCCGTCTCGCCGGCGGCAAACGGGACGAGAAGCTCCCGGTAGCACTCGAAGTATTCGACAGGATCGACCGTTGCGACCGGCTCTCGATACTGGCGGAACAGCGAGAGCTGCTCGCTGGCCTGTAGTTCCGCAAACGCGGCATCAAGCTCGCCCTCGTGGACGTACAGCGCGATGCGTTGGGCATGGCTGTCCGGGAATCGCTGTTCGATCTCCTCGTAGCGGGCCTGCCACTCCGTTTCGTCACAGTTGTCTTTCAGTTCGTCGTAGGCGTCCCAGTCGGTATGTTCAAGAAACAATGCTTGTAGTGTCTCGCGGTACTGATCGAGATCACGCTCGCGGTAGTAGTCGGCCGCCAGCCAACGAAGCTCCGTCGTCCGCCCGAAGGTCTCGATACCGTTCTCAATAACCTCAATCGCTCGCTCGCCGTTCCCCTCATCGAGCAGCCGCTCGGCGTACTGCCGGCAGAGCCGGGGACTTTCGAGATACACCGACTCGTATAGCTCCGAGAGGGCTGTGTCCCTGTCGAGTGCATCCAGGATATACCGGTACATCGAGACGAGGCGCCGGACGCGAAGCGAGGAGGAAAGCTCCGTGCTCCCACCACTTGCGGCCGCCGGGTCGACATCGACGGTGTGTTCCTCGACGGTCGTCGGGTCGTCGAGACGCAACGTCTCGAAGGCGTCACCGACGAAAAACACGAGTTGCAGTGGCCCAACCGCCGGATGTTCGATATCGAGTGTGCCACCGGTGAAGTCGTCGGTGGTAAGCGGCCCACTCGTGAAATCAGAGGCATACAGCACGTCGTCGGTTCGCTCGCGGTGCTGTGCGGATGCGTCGTTCGGTGCTGGCTCCTCGGTCGACTCACCAGTGGTCATGGCGTCCAGGCTGATATTCGAGACGCGATCCTCCAGCACCGACAGCCAGTATTCGAGGTCGTCGTCAGTCGTACAGAGCGTTCGCAGCGCGTCGTCATAATAGTCGCTGGCAAAGTTGTGCTCGGCGTTGATAAACCCCTCACAGAGTGTCTCGATGTGGGATCGCCGCTCGTCGTGGCTGGCGGTGCCGTCGACGACGGTCTCGGCGTAGGAGTCGATTGCGCGCTCGATCTCACGACCGTAGTGGCCCCCGCTGTCGTCGACACGATTCAGGTGTTCCCGGATCGCCTCCGCGATCGCCTGGTAGATGGTCGTCGCTGTCTCGATGTCCCCGCGGTCGCGGTGGGTTTCGGCCAGATCGTGGTACTTGGAAAAATCGATATAGGTATCCTGCGTGATCATCCCGCGGCGGCCGGCAGCGTCGTCGAACAGCCGGTCGATCTCCTGTTTGTAGTCGGACACCGTCTTGCCCGTGTCTGCGCCTGCGTAGGCGAGAAGCCGGTCGCGGATCTCCGGTTCGTCGGCGACGACATCCAGCAGGAAGGATCGGAGTTCGTCGGCCGTCATATCGGCGACCACCGAGTCGAGAGCAACCCTCTCTGACGGCGTCTGTTCGGTGTCGTCGACCGTGGTACCCTCCGGCTCGTCGTCTCGACCTGCGACCGCCAGCAGCACGGCAACGATGTGCTTGCAGTCGCCCGCGTAATCGTATGGACAGGTGCAGTGGGTTCGGATGGCGTCGTCGACGATGTCGATAGCCACCTCATAGTCGCTAGAGCCACGAACGGTGGCCCTGATCTCCCTGCCGTCGATATCGACGTGCTGGACGCGATCCTGCTGGTAGTAGTTGACGCCCCGCTCGAAGGACTGTTCGGTACAGAGCGAGCGAATCTCGTCTCGGCTTGGCGCGTCCATCTGTTGCCGACGATTACCGTGGAGGTGCCTGAAAATCTGGTGTTTACACACCCACTGGCCGCGTCGTGGTCAACCGCCGTCGCGCGCCGGTTACAGGACGATATCGGTAAACGCCCAGTCGGCCGGGAGCCGTCCAGCAAGTCCACAGTCAACGACGATACGCCGGAGCCGATCCCGAACCGCGGGATCCCAGTCGAACCCATCTGTGTGAAACGCGGGCGACAGCGTCTCCCAGTTCCAGTGGTCGCTCGTATCGGGGTTGTAGCCACGATCGATCTTCCCGACAGCCTGGAGTAACTGGGCCGGGTCAGCAACGAGATCCGCATCAAACAGGGTTTCGAGGAGTGTTGTCGCCGCGTGCTGATCGGCGTGCATCGCGTGTTCGATGGCTGTCCCGACCCAGATCTCATACTCGCCGTCGGTGAGCGTTTCGATGGTTGTCTCGAAGGGATGGTTCGGATGGCCGATCCCCCACCCGTAGCTCATCGAATCGATCCACGGCTGTGTATCGCCGGGATGCCGATGAAACGGTAGGAGATACTCCAGCGCGTCGACCGGGATCGCCGCAACATCGTTGTCACGGCGTGTCCGTACCAACTGCATGCCAGTCACAGCCACAAGCACGTGACTGACGTGTGGATACTCCTCGAAATCGCCACGTTCCGCGCCGCCGAAGGGTTCGTGCTCGGGATAGGTATCGAAATCGGACGTGGCTTCAGGCCAGTACGCCTCAAGGACGTCGAGAAGAAACGGCCATCCCTCCCGCTCGGTGACCGTTTCGAGCCCCTCGACAGCCGGCCCGAAGAAGGTACGATGAAAGCCCCAGTAGTCGCCGTCCTCGCCGCGTGCCCACTCGTCGGTGAGTCGCCGTTCGTACGCCGCAAGTGCTTGATAGACTGCCATCTCGTCGCCCTGCCGTGCGTTTTCGAGCGGGGCTGTCAATGCCTCGCTGGCTGCACGTCTCACTCGCCGCTCGGTTTGCCGCTCCTGTCGATTGATCTCTTCTCGCTTGTCTTCGAGTAGATCCTCGCCAGCAGTCGGTTCGTCCGCCGAACAGTCGTGGAGGCGAAGCCGGCTCAGCGTCTTGAACGTCTCCTGGCAGTCATCGCAGGTGTGGGGCATGGCTGCGTCTTCTCACTGGGTGGTGTTCAACCCTGCTGTCGTCGGTGTCCGTCGACATCACTGATCGTATCGGTCTTCGAGATCGTCGAGTGCGCGCCGGAACTGCTCGTTGTTGATCGCCGGATCCGCCGTCGTCCGCGCTTCCAGGACACCGGCGTAGGTGTCGAACGCGGATGGGGTCGGATCGGTCGCAAGCACACAGTCGGCGTAGCCGTCGAGTGCGGTCTGGATGACCTGTGCGTAGTGGTCGTAGGCTCCGTCGATCCAGTTGTACTTCTCGTCGACTTCCTCGAATACCGCCCGGTAGACGGTCGCGGCGGCCAGATACCGTTCTCGATCCCGGTACTGTTCGGCGATCGCAAAAAACCGTGAGAAGTCGATGGCCTCGTATACGACTGGGTCGGCGTGTTGCTCGAATAGCTGTGCGATCTCCTCGCGGTATTCCTCGACCGAGTTGTCGTCGACCCCGAACCGTGCGAGAAACTGTTCGCGCAACCCGGGCTGTTCGGCCACCGCATCACGGACGAATTCACGCAGCTCGTCGACCGACACGTCCCTGAGTACGTCGTCAACCTGATCGCTTTCGTCCTGCGGGGTGTCTGCGGCGATTTCCAGCAACACAGCAACGATGTGTTTGCAGTCGCCGCCACCGCTGTATGGGCAGGTACACCGCGTGTCGATGCTCCGGCCGCCGAAGTCGATCGTCACGTCATAGAGGTGTGAACCGCTGACGCGTGCGGTCACGAGGTCGTCGAATCGGTCGATCCGTTGAATCCGTCCCTCGTCACGGTACGTTTCACCACGCTCAAAGACGGCGTCGGTGCTCCGCTCTTTGGCCGTCCCTCGGTCAACGTTCATAAACTGTTGTCTGAGACGACTGCCCAATCCGATTTCGGTGTCGATGCGTTGGTAGGGTGTAGGTCAGCCATCATTCGACAGACACACCAGCGTCGAGGTGGCTGGTGCTCTACGACGGGCTCGTCGGTCACGACAGCCGCTATCCGTCGCCATCACCGGGTTTGATCCCAACAGGGTCGCCGTCGTCCCATGCTACCGCCTGCACCACCTCACCAAGCGACGCCAGCCGCCGCGCGACGACCGCCAGCGGATGGGCGTCGATGACCGTCGCCGCCTGCCGCTCGACGACCCGCTCCCCGCTGTCGAGTTGCAGATGCACCGGGCCCAGTTCCTCGTGGCTCCCGTCCTGGTGCCACCCGACTGCCAGCCCCCGCTCCGGTTCGATCCAGGTGCACCAGTAGTGTTCGTACTCGACCTCTGTTTCGAGTCGAAACCCGATCTCGATGCGTGCGTCATCGGACGGATAGGCGTCGACCCCGAGAAACCGCCGCGGCGTTACCTCGCCGACGACGCGGTACGGCCCCGGCTCGCCCGGCTCGGCGCGTCGCCGCCACACCGTCTCACAGGAGCCACGAAGCCGGGTAGCGATCCGCTCGTGGAGTCGCCGGGCCTGCAGGTTCGCCCGGTTGGCGAGCAACACCACCATTAGGCGAGCGTCGACGACGAGTCAGTTTGCGGCGAGGCGAGTTCGACGACATCGTCGTATAGTTGGAGGGCGTGTTTCACGAGCCCGATCTCCGTGTTGATCGCCTCCCACGTTTCGATGACGTTCCGACGCTCACGCAGCTCGGCCGCCGACAGCTCCTCGGTCGCCAGTTGCTCCCGAAACGCGGCCAGTGAGGTGGCGTCATAGTCCGTCGCCACCTCCTCTTGTTCGGTTTTCAGATCCGCCAGCCGCTGTTCTAACTCCTCGCGGGAGTGCTCGTCGATCAGATCGGTCACCTCATCAAAGAGTAATCGTACCGGGTTCAGATCGTAGGCCTGCGTACCGTCGACGGTCGTTTCGGTCACCCAGTCGTCGCTGGCCAACCCCTGGAGTTCGTCGGCCGCGGTCGCCCGCGAAACCTCGGCTCGCTCGGCAATCTCGCCGACGGGCGTTGGTTCGGTCAGCGTCTCCGCGACATGTCGAACCCGCTCCCGACCGCTGGTGTCGGCTGTCCACGACGGCGGTGTCGATTCAGCCATCTCAACCGATCTTCGGTTCCGAGGCTGAAATAATTTTGTGGCAGTTAATTATGTAGTAGCAGGGCTGCTCACCGCTGGGAACCCTTCACTCGCCACACTGGGGCCATTACCGATCAACACCTCACACCTCACGTTAAACTGGAGAACCACCGGGTGCAGCCACTCGTTGGAACCGTCGATTGTGAAGAGTACTGCGCGCACACCGGGAGCAACCCAACCACTTACCTTGTCGCCGGACGACTAGAGAGGTATCCGATGGAACCAAACGCGGCACCACCACTCGGAGACAGGCCCCACTGCTCGGACTGTCGTGCGGCCTTGGAATCCGGTGGTCGACAGGCGATCTCGTTTCTCCTTGTGGGGACACTCACGGTGCCGGTCGTTGGGTGCGATGCCCATCTTGAGGAGTTTCGGGCGATCTGCGAGCTCACAACCGAGGACAGCGCGGAACTGTTAGGCCACCTGCCGGCTGGCGGGATTCAGTGTCCAGCCTGTCGCAATCACGAACACGGGGGCGGCATGCCACTCATCTTTGTCGAAGCCGGCGCGGTTGGTGTCTTGGCGTGTGAGCGACACGCCACAGCGGTCATCGAGTGTTACCAATCAGGCCTCCAGACACGACAGCAGTTAGGGACAAACGGGCCTCGCGGCGGGGGGAACAGCCACGACACAGCCGAAATTGAGCTGCCGGATCTCGACGACAGCCTGTAGGCCAGAGCGACGCTGTGGGAATATCGCCGACGACCGGAGCACACGGGGCGCGTACGGGGAGTCGACAGCGCCCTCAACAGTGATCGCACTCACAGTAGGTCTCACACACGGGGTTATCGCAGTCAGGATTCTGTGCCGAACAGTACTCCTTGCCGTGGGTGATCAACAGTACGTGCAGGCTGTATTTGATATCATCCGGGATCAGTTCGTTGAGCACCTCGTGGGCCTGGTCGGCGGTCGTCGATTCCGCGATCAACCCAAACCGGGTCGACAGTCGCTGGATGTGGGTGTCGACCGCGAAGGTCGGCTTCTCGAAGTGGAAGTTCAACACGACGTTGGCGGTCTTCGAGCCGACGCCTTTGATATCGGTCAGCCACGCCTGAGCCGCGTCGGTGTCCATCCCATCGAGAAAGGCCAGCGTGTACTCGCCGCCGGTCTCCTCACGGATCGCCGCGAGCGATCGCTGGATGCGCGTCGCCTTCTGGTTCATTAACCCGACCTCGGATATCACCTCGGCCAGTTCGTCGTGATCGGCCTGTTCCATCGCCCGATAGTCGGGATACGCCGCAAACAGTTCCTTGGAGGCACGCGCGGTCTGTACGTCGGCGACGTTCTGTGAGAGGATCGTGGTGAGTAGCTGACGAACACCATCCTCGCTGTAGGTCTTGCTCGGCCGGCCATGCAGCTCGATCAGATCGCGGTGCAGCTGCCGGATATCCATACGAGTCGTTAGAGCCACACCGGTAATTGGATGTCGGCTCAGCAGTCAGCGTCGTTCCTCATACCGCGCGCCGACACAGCAAAAACGGCTGCCCGGGGCGTCGCTTCCGACGCGCCGCTGCGAGAGCAGTGTCCGTGGAGGCTATCAGAGGTCGTTGGTCGGACACGCCTGATCAGTGAATGGGTCAGGGGTACCGTAGGTGGCGTCCCATTTCGCTCGGATATGTTGATGCACATCACGCTCGGTGCCGGATCGCATAAAGATCCAAAACTCGTCGTCTTCGGGGGTTTTGACCGCCCACGCCCCGTCTTCGGCTTCGCGGTACTCGACGAGTTGTGAGTTTCGGCGATGCGGCCCGCGGGTGACCATGATCGAGCCGGTGGTGAGGTCAGTGTCAGCATCGCCGGTGTTGCCATCGCCGGTGTCGGCATCACCGGAGCCAGTATCGTCAGCAACTGCAGGCGAGGCATCCGCCGGTGTAATCGTGAGCCGAACAACCGCAAGACGATCCGCTGGGAGGTCCATCTGCTCGGCAACGGCTGAGACATCGGCAGCTGCGTCGTCCCGACTGTCGCTGATCGCAGCCCCGTCGTCGTGGTGGCAGATGACACCCTCTACAGGATCGTAGACTGCGTATTTTTCGTCCTGATCAAATGTGGGATCTTGCTGAACGGATTGTGAGCGTGCTGTCATTTTGGGTACGTCTTCCTGGTGGAACGGTGTCGAACACAGCGACTGTTCTACGTGCGATGCCGTCGGACAGAGAGATGCAGTTCTACGCTTCGGGTTCCAGCAAATTAATCATAGGGGATACTATCCTCACGACAATGACACAACGGGCTCTGCAGCGTGCTAAAAGAGCAAAATCTATCCACGACGAAGGGATCGACACGCGGCTACCCGCGATAAACAGACTCACCCAACGGGAAGCCACCACTCACCCCGGTTGGGGGACAGAACGAAACGGAGCCCAGAGTGGTGTTAGGCGTAAGGGTATCGTATGAAAGCCAAGGGTCGGATTTGAACCGACGATGGGCGGCTCTGCAGGCCGCTGCGTTAGGCCGGACTCTGCCACCTTGGCGCGTGCTGTAGTATCCCCGAGAGTCGCTTAAGCCTAGCGGTTAGGTTGCTCATCGAGCGACTGTCGCTGCAAACAGCGATCCACCAGCGACAACGAGAGCTGTCGCTATCGGGCGAACGTAGCCAACAAGCCAGAGATGTGACTCGTTGGATGAGTGAATGAAAGTATGAATGGGTGGCGGCGAACCACGGCTCCCAGAGGGTCTCCCACTCCAGTACTGCGCGGAACGCTGACGAGCTTA
>NZ_JABEBY010000030.1:0-12070 GCF_046719765.1 Halonotius sp. F2-221B | reverse complement strand
CACGAGGATTGAGCGCGATCACCGAACCAAACATCTGGCCGTATCTTACCGGTAAAGATTCGAACTAAACACTATGAAAGGGCGAGGCTCTCCCGGCGAACCCCGGCGACGCAAGCACCGCAACGAACGAAGCGAGTGAGGAGCACAGCGAGCCGCGGGAGCCGAGAGAGCCGAGGGCTTTCTATGTATCTTCTCCCCACGCAATTCTGTGTATAAATACTCCCTTGACAGTCCCCTTTTATTCACTCTCGTTAAACACCACCTATGAGTCGGAGTCCGACGATCGATACACTCGGCGTTGTCTTGGTCGTCTTCCTCCTGCAGGTACCGCTGTCGTTCGTCGGCCTCGGCGGCCTGTTCGTCCTCGCGCCACCGATCACCGCCGACCCGGTGACGATCGTTACCAGCATCTACGCGCATGCCTCGCTGGGGCATCTCATCGCCAACAGCATCGTTCTCGTTGTTGCCGGGTTCGCGGTCGAACGCCGGACGACGTGGCTGCGCTTTCATCTGTTTTTCCTCGTTGTCGGCGCGCTGGCGGGGGTTGCCCAGGTCGTCGTCAGCGGATTAGTCGGCCCGGCGACATCGGTGCTTGGGGCCAGCGGCGCGGTCTTCGGGCTGGTCGGCTATCTGCTGGCCGGCAACACGGTGTCGACGACGCTGTTGGATCGGCTGCGGCTCTCTCCGCGGGTGCAGGTGGTGCTTTACGCGGTGGCCGCGCTGGCGGTGACGGTGTTGACCGGGCGGCCCGGCGTCGCATTGGTCGCGCATTTCACCGGGCTGTTCGTTGGGCTGGTGGCTGGTGCGGCGGGTATCCTTGACGCGTAGTCGGGCGAAACAGAAGCTACAAGTGTGCTGCAGGGCTCAAACAGAGTGCGGGCTCGTAGATCAGCGGTAGATCGCTTCCTTCGCAAGGAAGAGGCCTCGGGTTCAAATCCCGACGAGTCCACTCACCTCGCTTCGCTCGGTTCGTGGCCTCGTCTTACTCCCACTCGCTCCCTGCGTTCGCTCGCGGGAGTCCCGACGAGTCCATTTTCAAACACTAATTCGGCTACAACACATCATCGGTTGTTTCTGCAGTCCGTAATTTCTCAAGGGTCGTGTATCGTAGCCCTTGCGGGTATTTTGATTCGAATGGAATTGGATCTTCAAGCTCGTAGAGTGATCCCGGTTCGAAGGTAATTACCTTCTTTCCGTCGTCTATTTTCGCACCGTCCTTGTAATCCATCGGCTCCCGCAACAACTCAGCAGCATCGGGATCAACTACGTCTGCCACCCGAGCGACGTACTTGATTTCTCTTACGTCGCCGGTGACGTACATCGCTACGTAATCGAACTCGCTACCAACGCGGACGAATCCCCATGCCTCGTTTTCTTTGAGGAACGGTAGCCCGGACTCTTTCGTTGGGAACACTGCAACGCGTGAATCGCCATCACCCTCGATTTCGCTTCGAGCGATCTTTCCAGCGATTCGACTACGTTTCGCGTTGAGTTCCTCGGATGAATCATCCGCTTCGTCAGGCTCTTCTTCGACTTCTTCTTGCGGTTTGTCGCTCACAAACTGCCGTTGCTCTCGGAGTACCGAGACGAGACCTTGGACGAACTCACGAGCCTGTTCCTCCAAATCAATCGTCAGTTCGCCAACCTCGCTTTCGACGGCCTCGGTCACAGCGTCGGTGACGCCGTCCTCGTTGTCTTGGAGGGCAGTGATCGCGCGGTTCGTCTGGGCGACCTGTTCGGCGACCTCGTCGGATTTACCCGACCGAATCGACTCCTTCGTGAGCAGCTCCAGCACGCCGGGGTTTTCGGTCAGATCGTCGAGTTCGAACTGGACGACAGACACCTCCTCGCCGCCGTTCTCGTTGCGGTTCTTCGTGAGCACTTCGAACGACTGGCCGTTGGTCAAAATCCCCCAATCGACATCGAGCTCTTGTCGCATGTAGCTCCGCAACTGTCTGACTTCGTCGTCGCTGAGTGTCGCTCGAACGGGCTTCGCCTCGACAAACACCACCGGCGAGTCGCCAACGAGGAGGGCGTAATCGACGTGCGTGCTGCCCGAGGCCATCGGGATCGTGTATTCGAGGGCGACCTCCGTCGAGTAGAGATCCCAGCCGAGGAGTTCGAGAAACGGCTGGACGAGTTTGACCTTCGTGTTCTCCTCGTCCATCTGCGGTGACGACTCGATGAGCTGTTGACACCGCCCGACGTACTCCTCGATTTCGTCCCGCTGCATGGCAGTGGTATGGTCAGCGAACCCATTTAAAATAGTGCGACTCGGCGGCTGTTTGGAATTATGAATGCGTTCGTTGCCACTCAACAGTTCTTATCGATCCACGCACACCATGCGTGGAAATCCGCTGCCCCGCACTGCTCGGCAATCGACTGTAGCGTCCCAGTCGGAATTTCGTCCTCTGATTTCATCGGGATCGACACGACACGCACCTCGTCGGTTTCGGGGTGTTCGTATCGCAGTTTCAGGTGGCTCCCCCGCTGGCCTTCCCGTCTGAATCCGTGATTGCGAAGTACCTTTGCGATCTCCTGCCCGGAGAAATTCGTCCGCACCATCTACTGCATGAATTCTGGGAGCGACTCATCGCCTGTGTTCTCTGGGTCGAGTCCGAACTCCCGGAGCGTCTCGTCGGTCACTGGCTCCCCCTCGCCCGTATGCAGGGACAAGGCCTCAGCGAGCATCACGAGTGCTTCGGCTTTGGTCTCACCGTAGGACGCCACGCCGGTTTCGAGGTCTCGGGCGGTGATCCGGTCGTCGTCCTCGTAAATGAATTCGACCCCATCGGCGCGGTTGTCGCGTGTGGTACTGGCCATGTTACCACAAACTATGTCGGAATCCCGGATAAGGGTTCGTCCTACACCCCATCGCTTTTCTTTGACATCGTTCGCAGGAGAATGTTCGCGGCTTCGCCGCTCGCTATCGAGATTTTCACCTCGTTCGAATCTCGCAGTCCGCCCTCCCCGAATTGAACTCACTCACTCCCTGCGGTCGTTCGCTGCTCAATACGGGTCGGTTGTTCTTCACACTCAGCACCGTTCGCAGTAGCTCACGGGTGCTGAGGTTCAGTCCGCCCTCCCCGAATTGAACGGGGGACAAGTCTCCAAAACCGCAATACAGCGGCTTGGTGGAAGTGCTGTGGGTGCCTTCGCGGAGTACCCACATATGACCCGAAAACTCGAACCGATTGAACCGGACGAAGCAATCGACCTATACCTCGCACAGAAGGAACAAGACGCTTCCGCGAGAACTGTACAGGCCCACGGCTATCGTCTCAAGCAGTTTCGCCAGTGGTGTAACAAAGAGAATATCGACAATATGAATGATATGACTGGCCGTAGACTGTACGAGTGTCGGTTATGGCGTAAGGATGACGGTGACCTGAACACTGTTTCTCTCCGTACTCAACTCTGCACGCTCCGCACTTTCATCCGATTCTGTGAATCGATTGATGCAGTCGAGTCAGAACTACACGACGAGATTTTACTCCCGACCCTCAACAAGAATCAGGACAGTCGTGACGAGATGTTAGAATCTGACCGAGCGGAGAAGATTCGAGCTAACTTTCGGAAGTTCGAATATGCAAGCCTCAAGCATTGTCTCTTCGAGATTTTTTGGTCTACCTCGGCCCGACTTGGAGCGGTACAAGCACTTGATACCGACGACTTCTCAGCAGTCAACCAGAGTCTTGCATTCCGTCATCGACCAAAAACCGGCACTCCGCTTAAGAACCGTGATTCAGGCGAGAGACAGGTAGCTATCTCGGATGAAATTACCGCTGTCATCGAAGACTACCTCGAACACACCCGACCAGACGTGACTGATTCAGAGGGGAGGGAACCTCTGATAGCATCAGAAAACGGTCGGATGAGCCAGAGTAACATCCGAGCCCTCATCTATTCTATGACCCGCCCCTGTGAGTACGGAGAAGAGTGTCGCTGTGACGAGAAGCACTGTTACAGTTACGCCAGTCAGTGTGAGTGGAGTCGGTCGCCGCATATGTTACGAAGGGGGAGTTTGACTCAGCTACTTCTGAATGACGTACCGAAGCCCGTCGTTTCAGGTCGAGCCGATGTATCTTCTGACGTACTCGACAAACATTACAACGAGATGACTGAATCACAAAAGATGGAACAGCGGCGCGAGTATCTCAGCGACATCTAACTACCGCTCATCTCTCTTGGAAGCACGTGGGGGTGTTTTGCGGAACTCTGGCATACTGTATCCCGATATGGGAAACTTCCGCAACTCGTTCCCCTCTATCTAAGACGAGCGGAACTCGACTTGTCCGAGTCGGTCTATCGTCTCATCGGTGACGACCCACGTGATTCCCCGACCCTCTTTCTGTTTCTCAACATAGCCATCATCAGCGAGTTGATTGAGGTTTGTCCGTACCTGACGTTGGGAGATACTCACCTTCTCCGAAACATCTGCCGTTCGCCATTCGTTTGGAGCCTCAGATTCCAACACCTCTATGATTTCCTGCGTTCCCTTACTCCAAGTGTTAATCACCCCATTTGCTTCGACTGGAACCCACTCTGGCAGAGCAGCAGTATGGACGTAGATTGTAGTAGGTTGCTCGTCTCGACCGAACCGTAGCACGGCTTGGAGTACCTCGTGTTCCCGCATATGATGGAGAATCTTGTTCCCGAACTCGCCATAGTCGAGTTCCATCCCTTTGCCGTCACCACGTTCGACACTTTTCGCATCGAATGCGCCCCATCGCTCGATGAAATCATCTCCGTAGTGCTGGCTCCCTGCGACGATGCCGACACGCTCGTCCTCGAAATTGTTCGAGCCTTTCAGGTTGCCGTAATGCTCGTCCTTTTGAATAGGGGCGAGGACTCCCTCCTGCTCGTATTTCGAAATGGCTGCTTCTGTTGAAATCAGGGCAGACTCCGTCCCTTCACGTTCAGCCACTTTTCGGAACAGGAGGCCGTCTTCTTTTGGTTTGACGTACGTCCCGCTCGAATACGTCTTTGTAGCATCCGTGGTTTGAACGATGAAATCACTGAGTGCATCGGTGAGATAGTCGGCCCGTTCCTCATCGGAGAGAACTTGCTCGTGACTCAGACGTGTATCGACTGCGAGTTGCCAGAGAGCGGGCGTCGGCGTTCCGTCGAGGGCGATGACACCGTTTGCCTCATCCAGTTCTGGTGGCAGGAGCAGACCCACCTTCCCTGAATCTCGGTTCCGTGCTGCCCTTTGCTGGGTGCCGAGGCCTTCCCCTTTGTCGAGGTCAGCGTGTTCCCACCCATTGCCGAGATTCTCACCAACGAGGACTGCGTATGTGAGCAGTGGTGCGTAGGCATTGGCCGAGCCGCTTTCGTCTTTCAGAACAGGCTCGCCGTCTCGTTCGAGGTCGTCGATGTCGAACCAGTCGCGCGCAGCCTCCCCTTGTTCGGAGTTCCGGCCTTCGATTAGCTCGGTGAAATCCTTGAATGGAAGGCCGTCTTGTCTGGAGACGTAGGCCGATACTGCTGAGGTGACTGTATCACTGTCGAACCCCATCAGGAATGAATCAGCAGGAAACTCATCGAAGACTGCGACTCTTTCTTCGGTAAGGTCTGGGTTGTAGGCGTGTTGATAGTGACCGATGAGAACATCGAACTCATCGGATTTGAAATCCCACTCCTGTTTGTAGGGGCATTCTTGCCCGTCGTCACAGGGAAGTGATTGACCGAGGTATTCGTTTGCCCACTTGTGAATCTCTTTGGCTGTTACCCCATCCTCGTAAAGCGAGAATACGTCATCTTTCCAGTCATCGCCATACTCACCCTTCGCAGTAGGACAGTCCTCGTGGAAGGCTGGCAGTTGATAATACGACAGATTCTCGTCCTCGCACCATTCGCTGTACTGGTCATAGAGTTCGTATCGAGCAGTGAATACACTGATGGGAGTGTCGGTCTTCACTGCTCCCCGAATGACTCCAGAGCTTTTCCCCATCGCTGGAAGCGCATCTATCAGCGTGTGCGCGCCGCTGTCGAGAGCCGTATCGATGTGCCTCTGGCATCGAGTGCGTGCCTCATCCAGCGTTAGCACCGCCTCATCGTCCGAGACGGAGTCCTGCCACTCCCAGTCAGACGGCGATGGGATTTCGGGGAGGGCGATGGATTGTTCGCTTCCATCATAGCGGCATCGGTCATCGTGAGTGCCGCAGTTCTGTATTGTCCGACGAACGTAATCCTCTCGTTCGAGTTTGTGGCGAGAGCGATATTGTCGCCAGATGGCGGCGATGTCTCTTGGTTCGAAGTGATGGAATCGTAACCGTCTGACGAGGCTGGCATCGATTTCGCTATCATTTTGCGCGTCACTGTTGGGACGAGGCGGAATGTTCAGCAGTCTATCGAGGTCATTATCATACTCCCGTACCTCATCGAGTGACATTCCTACCTCGTTCGTGAAACTGCCGCCCGTCGACTCCTGCGAAAGTTCGATATCTTCGCCATCGTAGGAGTCGGTCGCAGGACGAAGCCTTTCGGGAATGTCGTCGGCTTCGAGTTCTACGATAGGTCGCTCTTCTTCGAGATGGTAGATGCCGCCAGATGGATGAACCGAACCTGGTAGCACCACATACCAGTTGCTCGCCCGAATCTCGCCACCGTCACTTTTCGCATTTCGCACGTCGCCCGCATTCACCGAGGTCTCGTGATAGCCCTCGCCCGACCCAGAGACGACGGTGAGTGTATCGGGTAAGGTGTCGAGCGGGAATGCGTGAAGGTCGTCGTGGTCTGCGAAGACCAGGTCTTCTGTACCGTGGTCTGAACGTCCTGCGTAGAGGGCGAAGCCGCTCACCCCTTGTTCGATGGCAGCGACAGCCTCCTCTCGCGTATGGCGCATTTGCTTCTCCTGCCGACTTCCGAGGCCAGGTGTTTCCTTGATAGCGGGAGCCTTGCCTGCATCGTTGAGCGGTATGAGGCGAGGGTCGGGACAGACTGATTCGAGAGCATCCAGATACTCGGCCAGAAGCTCTGCTCGCTCCTCGTTCGAGGTGTTCCAGATGGTGACTGGATTCGGGTGAGATTCAGCGAGCGATTGGCGCAGTGAATCAGCCTTCTCAGATGCGTGTACGAGATTGTCTCTGGATTGTTCAGAGCGAGGTGTGATTGTGTTTGCTGACTCTACCGACATTCTGCCACCTCCTGATAACGGTCATACCAGAGAAGCCACGCGGCGAGTTTCTCTCCCGATGAATTCAGGCCTGAGATGCGACACTCGAACGGAAGCACAGTTACTTCGACACCTGTCTTGGTCGTCTTCACTACCGTAGTCCGTTCCGTATGACCACAGTTAGTGCAGCGCAGCTCTCGTTTCACATCGCTACCATCGTTGACTGACTGCTGTCGAGCGATGTCACCACACCGTGGGCACATTTGGAACTGGTCATCCTCTCGTGAATACGCACGAGTAATACGTTCCAGAACCTTGCTGTCATCCCAGCATCTCTGGTCGCTCCGATTACTCATCTCGACACCCTCCAGTTATTTTCGAGTTGCTATTAGACGAAACTTTTAATTTCGTGGAGTTGTAACTATTGTGTAGAGTCATTCTCTGACCTCCAATTCTGACCCAGCTATTGGCGTAGCTGGTTCAGAGCTTCATTATTCAGAGAGGGTAACCTCCGTCGAATCCTTCCTGCCGTCTGCCTCGATAGGCCTCGCCAGACGTGCGTATCCATCTGTGGATGGTTGGTTCACCGTCCACCCGTCATTCTGTAGTTCTTCTAAGACTTTCGCCTTCTGGTTCAGCCGTGAGACCATTTCATCGACAGAAGCAGCCCCATCCCAGAGCCATTTTGAACGCAGCGTGATTTGTTCCTCAGCGGGAAGAATCGTTTTCTTGTTACCACATTCGGGGCATTTCTTGGATTGCGTATCCTCGAACCGTATCCAGTTGTGGTCACAGCGTTCGCAGATGAGGAATTCCTCTGTCTCATAAGTGTGTTCTACGCCTCCGACTTCTACGGTCACTTCACTCATCATCTATCACCGTTATTCCACGAGTGTCCTGTAGAACTTGGCGCAGTGCGTGGCCTATAACGTGGCCGTGAGGAATGCTTTCTTCCCCGTAGAGTGTCTGTTTTGTCTCTTCGACCAGTGCCTTTTCCTCATCGCTGAGGACGATAGTATTGTCTCTTGTCATAGTGTGTTCTCCTTGTGTATTCATTTGTATCCGCAAACTGCCGACTGATTCCACGTCTTCTGAACCGCCCTACAGTACCCGAATCGACAAAAGAGGTCGTCCGATTCGTGTCCTACCGATGTACCAACCGGTAATGTATCTCTTCGTATCATACTGTAGGGGTTCCTCCTATTTAAACCTTTTGGTAAATCTTATGCAATATATAAATATTGCCGCTATACGTTTTGCGGAAGTTCTGCATATTGTCTTTCTGTACGGTGAAATTCCGCAACTCCCCACGTGCTTCCTCAATAGATTAGCGGCTCATCATACCTGTCACGGATAGAGAGCCACCGCGAGGGGAACAGGAATTGGGATGGAACGGAACGACACCACGACCGTTCTTGGGAGATGACCTGTTCCCTTGCCCGAAGCGACTCCCAGTTATACGACTTGCCGCTCGCGCTCTTACTGGTGTTCGGGACAGTGGCCGCTGAAGAGCATCTGCCCAGCAGCTAAGATGCCGACCATCTGGCCGCTTACCCAACCGTCCTTCTCGACATCGTCGAGAGCATCGAGGTGGTTCTGTCGATAGCAGGAGTCACACCCACACGTCAGAAGGAAGCCATCGAGTGTAACCTCACCATCAGCGAACTCGAAGGCCGCGTACTCGTCTTTGTCTTGTTCACGAGTGGACTGCTGGTCTTGCGTATCCAGTGGAACACCGAGCCCTTCACGAAGCTCAGGAACCATCTCCTGTGTGCCATCGATGGAATGTGCTGGGCAGTACGCTTCCTTGAGGGTTGTTCCGTCTGTGAGAATCTTGTCTTTCCGACTTAGTTTCGTCCACCCGCTTTCTCTGACCTCTCCGAGATGGTCGAACTCAGCTTCGTGCTCACATCCGTCTACGGGACAGATAAGGTGGAACCCGTCATCATCGGGGAGTTCGCTTATTGGTGTCGCTTCGAAGTCGACCACGTCGAAGCCAGCGTGCCACGGCTCATCATCAGAATGGCCCTCATCGATATGAGGTGCAGATTCACTCATCGACTGACACCTCTGATGAACCGGCGGGTATATTGCGAATGATTCAGCGTCCGCTCTGCGTGTAGGTTGCTTGCTCTCATAGTGTCTCAGACATCCCAGTTGTTTTCGTCGGGATGTATCTATTGATAGGGCTGGTAGGTACTTAGTATTAAGTATTTGATGAATATTGGGAAGGAATATGAATCGGTTTCTCGTCCGGCGATTTTTGCATCCGAATTCTCTGAAAGTGCCTAAATTAGGACTTAGAAGTCATTTAAAGCCTTATAAGAAATCTTACACTAAATAGTATCATCTTCAGAATTGTCGGGTGTTGTAACTACTACCATAATATTGCTGTTACTTTTTGAACTGCGTTCTTGGCCGCTATCGTTGGGCTGCATAGGGTGTATTCTATATATGCATATAACGCATATTTAGGGACATTAGCAGAATTCAGAGTAATCATTGATGGGGCGCATTAATCTGACCGCATTTTGAGGTGAGAAGAAATTCGGGGATAGCCGGTTCTCTTGGCTCAAGATTTCGACCCCCCTGAGAACAGTTAGCAAGCGCATCTACTCTACCCCAGATAGGGGTGGGTCTTCTCCCGGTCTGGCCCGAATAATATGTGACCTCAAACGTGCGCATTAAAAAAATAAAAACTCACCCGACTGTTTCGGGATTCGGACACCACCAGACAACCGCCAATCCCCCAATATTCTTCTTCTCTATCTCCCCCTCTTCTCGAAGTTGCTCCAGCTTGTTGTAGGCCGTTTTCTGGGCAACGTCAAGCTCCTCAGCGACCTCGCTGGTTGTTCGAGGCTCCGTATCATCGAAGAGTACGAGAACCTTCTCAGCAGGTGTCTTCTCGCTGTAGCGGCCTTTCTCGTCCCGTTCTTGGCTCATATCTGCGATTACGAGAAGAGCGGTCAAAGTCCTTTCCATTACTCACGTAAGCAACCGATAGGCTTATACCGTTACCCACGTAAGTAATGGGTGAGAAGGAAACCTCCCTTTGGGGCATATCACTCGGAAAATGCCCGCCTGTTGTAGCAGGCGGACGGTGGCCTTCTCTTGGAGAAGCAAGGCCAATGCAAACTACGAACGACGACGGACAAGAACTTGGCGAACAGCGAATCGAACGACTGCGGCAACTACCGGGATTCCGTCTCGATGCAGGAGTACCGTGTCTCTGCTCCATCGAGGCTATCACGACGAGCAAGCGACGGGGCTACTCGGATTCGCTCATCTTCACCCACCGATGTCGTAAGTGTGGCAATGAGTTCACGACCTTCATCGAGGGGTGACGATGTCGGCACTATCCCCTTCCGAAGTCCTCGATTTGCTGGACGCTGATACGATGGTCGAGAAACGTGCCTCGTGGGAAGCGTTCGAGTTCACGATTCTCGAAGGCGGTGATGTCGAAGTCGTGAATGGTTCCCACGATGAGCCAGATGAACACACCTACACGGTTCATATTGAGAGTGGTATTCCGTTCAGTTGTAACTGCCCTGCTTTCGAGTATCAGGACGGTGCCTGCAAGCATATGGTGTCTGTCGCCATCCGTGAGCCCCTTCTTGAAGCGGTGAACGCAGAACCGACCGTGAAGGCAGATGGAGGCGTGACGGTCGAAGCAGTCGGAGTCGAACACTCCGACGAGCGACCGGACGATTGCGACTGTACTCCGCTGATGGAAGACCTTCCCTGCTGGCCGTGTTACAGGGATGGATTCGAGGAGCCAAATCCGCACGTGGAGGAAGACGAATGAGTCGCACTCGGTCGACCGGCGGCAAGCAGTGCCCCAAGTGTGGCGCGAGTCTCGATTATGGTGCGCTCCTCGATACAGTGGCCAGCGTGGTTGGGCCTGTGACGAGTGCAATATCGTCTACTCCTCGCTGGAGGTGTAGACCGATGGCTCATACCAACCCTGCGAAGGCTCTCAACGGAGTTCGGTCGGGACACATCTGCGACCGGTGTAATAGGCGCGTTCGGACTGGCGACCTCGTACGAGCGTATGCCACCCACTACGAGCGAGATGGGTGGGTACTCCGACGAGTGTGGTGCGAGGAGTGTGGTGAGACGACTATCGGAGAAGAGACAGACGGAGCCGATGAGGTGATAATAAAGACAGTCTTCTGGGACAATCGACTTGTCTCGGTCGAAGTGAGGAACCGAAGCCGCGACTAATCAGAAGTCGTCAAGAAGTTCTTCTTTCTTTGTTTCAAACTCTTCATCAGTTAGAATACCATCTTCGTGTAGCCCCTTCAGTTCCCTGAGTTTTTCAGCAGTGTCTACGTTCGCTGAGTCAGCATATTCGTCTTTATTTTCATTTTCATCCTTTTCAGCTGAACTTGTGTCTTCTACCTCTTCCTCAGAACTCGTCATATGGTCTTTTATGTAGCTAACTGCTTCGCTGACCTTAGCATCGCTCGGAAGGTCACCCATTCTAAAAGTTGTGCCTGCTACTTCTATAATAAGCCCGTTCTGTTGCTTGAATACATTTCCTATCTCTGAAAGATGGATATCAAGCTCCACACCAGATTTCAAAGTAAGATTCTGTTTATAAATCTTCAACTTTTCTATCTCAGCCGTGTAGGTATTATCGGTTATTTCTCCAGATATGTCACCTTTGATTGATGATTTGGAAGCGGTCTTGGAAGCAAAGAATGGGCCTCCTTGCACGCCAAACGATTTTCCCTTCGAATTTGATGAAGCGTTGACATCAGCATTTATATCTGATGACCCCTTCGTCCATCCCTCAATCCTCAGTGTTCCTCCTTCATCGTCACTATCTACAAGCTCAAACCTCTCTCGACCTGCGTTACTGGACAGGAATCTTATTATCGCTAGTTGTCCGTTCTCCTGATAACGGTAGCAGCAAGATCGCAGTCTGACATGGTGAGGATGCCGATACGA